>JANQRQ010000103.1 GCA_028284485.1 Planctomycetaceae bacterium
CGCCAACGATGACTATGACCAACGCCAGAATTGTCGCCACAGCAATCATGCTGCGGCCGACCCATACTCGCTGCTTTTCCGTCGCTTCGGGATTGATAAAACTATCGTAAATGTCACGTGTTGCAACTGCAGAAAGCGCATGCAAATTGCTGTCCGCCGTGCTCATCGACGCGGCCATGATGGCTACAATGATTAACGATGCGACGATCGCGCCGATTTGCCCAAACGTGACCGGCAGTTGTTTGGACACGACTACGACCAGGATCGAATTGTAGTCTCCAATCTCGGGATGGGCCTGCACCTCCGCCCGACGTTCGTTGGTTCCATAACTGGCGACCGATTCGAATAGTGATGAGACTCCCGCCCGGTAGGAATCGGAGTCGCTTAGCCCGGCTAGCGCTTCTCTGGTTTCGACCGGCATTTCGCGGCCGGTGTTGCCGACCCAACTCCAGCGTAAAGCGGCTTGGCCGTCATCAGATTCCGCAGGCGACACATAGACGAACTGCTCGCGAAGATTCTCGGGAATCGCCAAGCTTTCGGGTCCGTCGCTGATCGTCTCGGTCAATGTGTAGGTCAGCGGAAAAAGAACCTGTCCGGCCAACCCGATTAACATGACACCAAGAATAAAGCAGGTCGTCAGAACCGCGGCAAAAATGACAGCCCCACGTTTCAACGTTCGGACGCTGCGGGCGGAATAGTACCGCATCCACTGGGCCGGTTGCACCATCGATCCCGTCGAGCCAAGCACGCACACGGTAAACAACAAAGTCCATGGCCAACTACCGGTGTTGCCGGGTATTGTGAGCGCCGTTTCAGGTAAGTCTGAATTGACTCGATCAAAGAAATTCATCGGCCCTTGAAAAACGACAAACATCGCAAACCCGCTGATTAACATTCCGCCAATCAGCAGCAAGCCTTGAATCAAGTCGGTCCAGGCGACGCTCCGCATCCCGCCGATCATGATGTAGACCATCGTAATCGCAGCTAACACGATGGAACCAACTGCGAAACTGTTCTCCCCTGGGAAAAGTTTCTCCGAAAGGATGCCTCCTGCTTGAATCTGCATGACAACATAGGGAATCACGTACAGAAAACTGGCGATTGCCACCAGGATTTTGAGCGACGCCCGACTACCATAGTAGTCGGCCACCATGTCGCCTGGTGTGACGTAATTGAATTTGCGGCCGACTTTCCAAATGCGCGCCCCAAGCAGGTAGACACAGATTCCGGCGACAGGCACGTTGAGGCTAAACAATGCAAACATTAGACCTTCGCGGTAAACCATGCCCGGCGCGCCCAATAGCGCGAACGAACTAAAGAACGTCGCCATGATCGTGACGGACGAGACCAGCCATCCTTGCTCTCGACCGGCGAGGTAATAATCTTCTTCGCCTGCCCTGCTCTTTAGCCAACCGAACAGCCCCAGAAACAGCAGCAACACCAGGTAGCCGCACAGGATCCAGATCGGCGTCCGGCCGAGCTCTCCTAATGAGTGCTCCAAGCCGGTATCGCTTTGAGCAAGCAACAAATTGGAAAGCGTCATTTTATCACCAGTGGGCCAAACCATACGAAAGATGAAAGCACCAAAATCAAAGGTCGCGTTTTGAAAGACTCACAGGATCAGCCTGTGTCATCGTCCGACCAGACGAGTCGAAACGCCAGTATCACCACGACAACCTCGACGACGTACCACAGTAAGCCCCACAAGTAGATTGGCGGCAAACCGGCAAACGGTTTTGCTGTGTTCACCAGCATGATTCCCGGTCCGGGCCCCATGATGAGCGCGAAGCAAAAGACGAAGGCCAGTATCCATCCCCGGCGACGCTTGCGTGCCTGATCGGAGTGGGATGATGGTTCATTCATAACGTCAGGCCGCCTTTGAGTTGCTTGTGGTTTGAACGATCGAAGACGGTTCTTACCTCTGTCGAGCCGATTGTTGATAACCCACCAAGGGGGCAACGATATCAAGCGAAAGCGTATTACGCCGACTTGTGGCCGTGACAATCTCGTTTTGTTTTTTGATCGCTGGCGTCCAGGAGCCAGAAACGCCCACAAGAAATCGTAAACCGCTCTGATGCACCATTGGCATCGTCTCCGCAACGGAACGAGGCGCTGGAACATGGAGATTTAGACTACCGCGCCGAATCGCCGATTGCCACGAACGAACCGTCCAAATGCGGCCGCGAATGCCGTTCGTTCCGCAACAAAAAAGCCGTTTCAGTCATTCGCAGACTGAAACGGCATTCGTACTTTGGCAGTGGTTTGATCGCTTTATTGCTATTGGTTATCCAGCTGGTCGAGAAACTCGGACATTTCTTTTTGTTTTTGGGCTGCGTCTGCCCCGTCCGAGGCATCATCATCGTCCATCAGGAAATCCGCGATGTCGTCGTCGCTGAAACCGTCCCCGGGAGAGTCATCGGCGAGAGTCTCACTGACGGCAACGGCTTCGGCCTCAGCGACATCGCCGGCAGCTTCGTCTTCGACCAATTTCAAGAAGTCGTCATCGTCATCTTGGGTATCGACGGTCTGAGCGAGTGAAATCGAGTCGTCGTCGCCAGTCAGCTCTGCGGCTTCGACGGCGTCAACTTCGACGATGGTGTCAACCGAGTCGTCCTCGGCAAGTTCAATGGCACCGGCTTCCGCGACAGTTGCCAAGTCGTCTTCGGAGTCGGGGCCCTCGTAACCAACGACCGTTTCCCCGGACTCGTCCTCTTCAAGAATCGAACTGATATCGTCGACGGTCTGGTCGAGAGGAACGACTGCCTCCGCGGGGCCGCTATCGGCAGCTGCCAACCCAACCTCAGGAGCTTCGAATTTGACTATGAATTCGGCCGAACCAATCGAAAGTGCGGAACCGGGTGACAGCTCCACATCATCGTTGGCGGCAATCCTCTCTCCGTCAACGGTCGTTCCGGCATCGCTGCCGAGATCGCGGATCAGCACACGTTGATCATCCAATGTAATGCGACAGTGTTCGTCAGAAACGCCTTTTGCCTTGAGAACCAGCGAGCAATCGGCTCCCCGCCCAATGGTGACACTGCGACGAATAACGGCCCGCTTGTAGTTTGTTTTCTCGTTGGTGACCTTCAGACGAATTTCCATTAGAGTTCCACCGCGGATGAATTAGGTCTCGTTAGATACGATTCGAGCCGCTCCCGAGCCATGCCTTGGTGTCCAGCCCCCGGAAAGGGGTTCGAACCAAACTCGGCTTGAGATGCGAACTTACGGAATGTCGCAACCCCTGTACAGGCTACTAGTTTCTATATTAACCGACCTGACCGGCAGACCTCAAAGGAAATTTCGCATGGAATGACTCAAAAACCTGAATGAGCCGCTGTTCGCGCCGTTCAAGACGTGAAACGGAAGTTGTTACGTCAGTTTGATTTCTGCATACACAGGACTCGGGTTGCTTGGAAGCCACGGTGGAGGTCGGGCTCAAGAGAAATAACCCGAATTCGATCGTTCGGACGATCCGATGTTGGCTTGCAGAGGCTGCGTCGTTGGTCAGTTCGGCCACGACGAAACATCATCGGGTGGACCAATGGCCGAACCAATGCAAACAGGCGGGAAACCGAACATGATTTCCCGCCTGATGTTTGATTGGGGTGACATGGCTCTTAAAGCGAGCCTGGCGCTCGTGCGCCTTACGCTGCAGCCGTGTCGTCGCGCGAGAACATATTCTCTTCACCGCGAATAACGGCCGGCGTCACGACGTAGCTTTGTCCCGGTTCCTGATCGGGCAATTCGTACATCATTTCGAACATGATTCCTTCGACGACGCTCCGCAAGCCACGAGCCCCCGTGTCCTTTTCGTTGGCAATTTTGGCAATTTCATGCAGTGCTTCGTCGGTGAATTCGAGTGTCGATCCTTCCATCTCGAAGAACTTTTTGTACTGTCGAATCAGCGAGTTCTTGGGCTCGACCATGATCTTGACGAGATCATCTTCACTGAGCCGCAACAAGCTGCTGATGACGGGGAGACGTCCGACGAGTTCTGGGATAAGGCCGAACTCGAGCACGTCATCGACACAGACATTCGCCAATGCGTCTTCATGCCTTTCGGGATCGTCCTGCATGGAATCGGTACCAAAACCGATCATTCGACGCCCAAGGCGCTTGGCGATAATGTCTTCCAGGCCGACGAAGGTCCCACCGCAGATAAACAGAATGTTAGTGGTATCGATCTGAATGTACTGCTGTTCGGGGTGCTTGCGGCCCCCTTGAGGCGGTACATTTGCGACGGTTCCTTCGAGCATTTTCAGCAGGGCTTGCTGTACGCCCTCGCCCGAAACGTCGCGCGTGATCGACACGTTGTTGCTTGTTTTACCAATCTTGTCGATTTCGTCGATAAACAAAATCCCGCGTTGCGCGGCTTCGATATCGAAGTCGGCTGCATGCAGCAGCTTCAGCAGCAGGTTTTCGACGTCTTCTCCGACATAACCGGCTTCGGTCAACGTTGTGGCGTCACCAATGGCAAATGGCACTTGCAGATACTTCGCCAGTGTTTTTGCCAGCAGAGTTTTTCCACAGCCCGTCGGGCCGATCAACATGATGTTCGATTTTTCGATTTCGACGTCGGAATCGGCTTCTTCCTTGAGCATCAATCGCTTGTAGTGATTGTGGACGGCGACGGCGAGCACCTTCTTGGCATCGCCCTGCCCCACAACATATTCGTTGAGATGCTCGACGATTTCCCGAGGTGTCGGGACATTCGTGAAGAGCTTGCGAGATTCACCACGTCGTCGTCGTTCCTGGTCGAGGATCGACTGACAAAGCTCGATGCATTCCCCGCATACATAGACGTCGTCGGGACCTTCAACTAATGGTCCGACTTCTCGATAGCTCTTTCGACAGAATGAGCAGTTCGCATTTTTCTTCCCCGAGGAGCCACGCTTCCCAGAGGTAAAGTCTCTACCGGAGGGCATAGGATTCCTTCAACGCTGCCAATCGTGTTTGCGAATACCGTCGCTCACTTCGTGAGTCGACGGGAGGTCTTCTCAGGTCTGGGTCAGCGTCCATGCTCTCCACACACATTTATTTGCCAACCCGTCCGGCGACGTTGCTTGGACAGTTCGGCGGAAAATGCCGTAGTTCGTTCATGGCCGAAAGCGACAGGTAACGAAACTCGGCGACGTTAAACTTTTCGGATTTGTCTGGGTCAATCGGTTGAGGAAGATTCGACGTGGTTATTTGTTGTTGATTCCGTTCCGTCATCCAACAATTGCCCTTTGATGGATCGGTATTCCTCTTCAGAGAGGTCACCTTGTCGGTGTAAATCTCGAAATTGCAACAACATTTCGTTTCTGAATGCCGTAGGATCCTTATCTTCACGAAACAACATCCTGATCCGAAAGATCAACCAAATCAAAACAGTGATGGCGACAGCCAAAACTGCCAAGTTAAGCAGAGTGCCTTGAAAATGTGGAATACTGAATGACCGGGGTGTGTCAATCACTTGGCTACTTTTGATGCGAAGCAAATCGAGTGCCGGATCGCGAGATTTGAATCCTTTGATGCCATTATCCGAGGAACTCAAAGCATGGACAAGGCACTGCGGTCGGAAACCGATCCAAAACTGGGGTCGAGACCAACAATTCACCTTGAAAACCTTACAAAACCGGGCCGTTGCATGCGGTAGGACCCTTCCGTAGAATTCGATGGAAATCGTGAACCATCGGACCCGACGAGAACGGACTGCGCCGACCGGCCGTTCCCCGTGTTAAAGTATGATTCTAGGATGGGGCCTGAGGCAAAATGTTCTCGAATTGACACTTAGGCGCTATCTGACGACTGCTGCACGGTTTCCGCGATGAAACGATATGGGCCGGAAGATCGCAGTTCGGCAAGAGATGACTACGTTTGGTAACGGTCTTTGTAGCTATGGACTTTGAGAAACGACTTGAACGAGCGGTTGAGCGCGGGAAGTATCAGCGCGATTCGCAGGGTCGGCGCGAGGCCGAACGAGCATTAAGCGCCGAGGAATTGCGCAACATGCATTCGCAGTGCCGCCTGGAACTATCGGAACACATCGAGAACTGCTTGCGGAAGCTCGCCGATCATTTCCCCGGTTTTCAATTTCAGTCGATTGTCAGCGACGAAGGTTGGGGAGCAAAGATCAGCCGCGATGACATCGGTGCTCCGTCCGGCGGTGGAGTGCAGAACTTTTACAGCCGCTTGGAAATGCTCGTTCGCCCGTTTACCGAATCGCATATTGTCGAGTTAGCAGCCAAAGGAACGATTCGCAACAAGGAGATACTGACTCGCAATCATTTTCAGTTTCTCTCGGAAATCGATCTCGATTCGTTCGTGGAACTGATCGACCTGTGGATCCTGGAATACGCAGAACAGTATTCCGCACGGACTTAGTCTGCTCGCGTGAACTGGCTTCCTGCCAAATGGTAACTTCGAACTCGTCGTCAGTTTTTTAGCACTGTTCATGGCGACGATGTTTCGGCCTGTAATAGATATGAAGCATTGAGAATCCCAGTGCTGCGCTCGCGCTGGTTGAAACAACCTCGGAACTAAGAAACCAAGAAGAAATAATGAGCAGATTCGACGACCTGCAGCGCGTTTTGGATGGTGGAATCGTTTCGATCATTCGTGCCTCATCCAGCGAACAACTTGTCGATGTTGCCACAGCGTTGTACGAAGGCGGCATCGATGTCATTGAAGTCACATTCACCGTTCCCGACGTCTTGGACATCATTGCAGCTGTCCGGAAGAAGCTCGGCAATAAGATCTTGCTTGGTGCCGGCACTGTGTTGGACTGCGAGTCGGCACGCGCGGCCATTCTTGCCGGGGCGGAGTTTATCGTAGCCCCCACGACGAACGTCGATGTGATTCATTTGTGTCATCGCTACGACAAACTGATCATGCCGGGAGCCTTCACGCCGACTGAAGTCGTGACGGCATGGGAAGCCGGGGCCGAAATCATCAAAGTTTTCCCGGCAGACGTCGGTGGCCCTCCGTACCTCAAGGCCATTCACGGTCCATTGCCGCAGGTTCGTCTACTGCCGACCGGCGGCGTCAATTTGGACACGATTGCCGACTTTATGAAGGCGGGAGCCTGCGCTGTCGGCCTCGGGTCGGCCCTCGTGGAAAAGAAAGCGGTCGAAAATGGCGACATGGCCCATATTCGCGACCTCGCCGGCCAATACGTCGCCGCAGTGAAGTCAATTCGCAGCCAGCTCGCCGGCTCCTAATGCCCAACTGGAATCTGGATTTGGAAGTTGCGCGTTTTCGACTGCGGTACCCGACGCGTCAGCGATGGTAGGAGTGAGGTCTACGTTCGATCAAATCTGAAACCAAGCTCTTTTTCTGAAAAACGCGGTAATACTTGCCGCTTTAATCCGAATAACTGCAAATGCGCAACTCAAGAATCTTGGTTCATGATGGAATGTGCATTCGACATCGGTCGCCGATCGCGTGTCGATTTCATGTCGCCGAGGGGGCCTGAATGAAGAGTATGCAGAAATTTTCGCTTGCGATGTTCTTCTTGGCATTCGTCAGTTTTGTTTGGACCTTTTATGAGCTGAATCGCGGTGCCGGCCATGAGCCGCAGTTCGAAGTGCCGGGGACCTTTCGGTCTTCGGCTGATCAGCCTGGACGCTATTACGTTTGGGACAATCATTTAACGATGTTCGAAGGGACGAAGATTCAGCGTGACGAGAAGTTTCCAGAGGAATTAGAAATCATCATTCGAGATGCCGCCGGCAATCCTGTTGAGTTTGTGGCTGATACCTCCAAGAGCTGGCGGATCGGCAATCATGACAAATCGAGCGTGGGTTATATCGACGCGAAAGTTCCGGGCGAATTCGAAATCGAAGTGCGGGGGGATGCCGAGACAAGAATCCTCTCGTTTTCGCAGCCGGACTTGTTCAAAGAACTTCGTAGCGCACTAATGGGTTTCGCTGTGGCCGCGGTTTTTGCATTGGTTGGTGCCATCGCGATGCTTTTGTCAATTTTTCGACGCGCCCGGCGGCCGGCTCCGACAGCAACCGATTGAACCGCGTCGCAAAGCGTGGATCGACCCAGGAGCGATGAACCGGTGCCGGTCTCTGCCGTTAGGCATCGCGCCAGCCGGATGCGAACCAGGGGATGTCGGCTTGATGGTCGAGACGGAGCCGCATGATGAG
>JANQRQ010000085.1 GCA_028284485.1 Planctomycetaceae bacterium
TTCATTGGGAACGATCACCGGTCTCATTTTCGGGGAATCAGGGAACGACCAGCTCACCGGCGGTGATGGGGGGGACGTCGTCAACGGCGGGACCGGTAACGATATTCTGCTCGGCGGAGCCGGCAACGATGCGCTTTCTGGCCTGGACGGGGTCGATTCGTATGACGGTGGCGCCGATGACGACCGCCTGACCGTCGATGCCGACGATACCTCCTTCCAAGGCGGAACAGGTCGGGACACGCTCGATGCCACCTTGGCGGCCTCGGGGATCAATCTCAATATGGTGCCGGCCGGGTTGGAAGTCTTCTTCGGCTCCGCGTTTGACGATATCGTCTCCGCAGCAGGTGCCACGGCTGCTGTCGAACTGCGTGGTAACGGCGGGAACGACCAACTGACGGGAGGCGACATGGCCGATTTGATCTTCGGCGGCGGTGGCAACGATACGTTGGTGGGTGGTGATGGTGGAGACTATCTCAACGGTGCTGACGGAGACGACTCGCAGGTCGGCGGTCTGGGCAATGACCGCATTGACTTTGAGGCGAGCGACACCTCGATTCAAGGGGGCGATGGAATCGATACGGGTGGTGCATCAGGCTCGGCGAGCGGAGTGAACATTAACATGACGACGACCGGCTTCGAACGAATAATCGGCTCGGAATTCGCCGACATTATTACGGCGGCAGGATCGACCGAGAATGTGCTGATTCAAGGTCGGGGGGGGAACGACCAGATTACCGGTGGAAGTGGAGTCGTTGATATTCTCTCGGGCGGAAATGGCAACGACACAATCAACGGTGGCGACGGCGGCGATGTTGTTGTCGGAGGTGCCGGTGCAGACTCGCTCGATGCGGGCATCGGCAACGACCGGATCGACTTCGACGAGAACGACACAACGGTTCAGGGCGGAACCGGAACGGACCAGGGATTTGCAACGGCAGCTGGAGCCGGGGTTACCGTCAACATGGTGACGGCTGGGTTGGAGGTCGTGTTTGGATCACCATTCAACGACATCATCACAGCAGCAGGCGCCACAGTCGCGGTGCAGATTAATGGCTTAAATGGCAACGACAATCTCACCGGCGGTGATGAAGCGGATGTGCTTCGCGGCGGGAACGACAACGACACGCTGACCGGCGGACCGGAAGACGATGCGCTGTTAGGTCAAGCGGGTGCTGACATATTCAACACTCTTGACAGCGACTTCACCGACTTCAATGCGGGAGAGGGAGACGTACTCAACTAATGAGCAAAGGCGAAAGGTTGATTCCACAGATTTGCACCGAGGAAGAATCCGCAATTCCATTAATCATCGACGCTGCAATTAAGCGTTGGTCTGATAGCGGCGGGCGAGATTGCGACTCGATTGCGATACATATTTCTTGCCGGCGGCGAAGATTCTGGGACCGTTGCCGTGCGTGAACCCGAAGGCAATCAGGATGAGCAAAGTCGCCAAGCCGAGACTGAAAGCCCGCAAATGCACATTGGTGGCATACATCTCGACGACGTCACGGTACCAGGGGGCCTCGCCCGAGTATAACCCACCAGCCGATTCCGTGGCGTAAACAGCATCGAGGGTGAGTGATGGGTCGACGGGAATGAGATCTTCGTCGGGCGAGCGAATGTCGAACTCGATACGTGCCAGTTCCTCGGTGAATTCCGGCTCCCTCTCAAAAGCCTGAATGACTCGTTGCAGATAATGCACTTCATGTTCCAGGCTAATTAAGCGCATCTGATTCGCGATGTAGTTCGATCGCAAATCGAGGAAATTCAGCAAACGCGGAGAGAGTGCCACCGAGGCATATAATGCGACTGCGACGATCGTCAGCAGCCAGAATGCCAGCGATCTCGTCCAGGTGGCGTCTTGCAATTCGGTATTGGCGTTGGAACGTTCCACCGCGAGTCTCTACCTTCAATGATGGAATTTAAAATCGAATGATCCGGGCCGACAGGACGTCCAAAAGACCTGCGACCGAGCGCAAAGATCTTGCGGACGGACCGAGAGCCCACCACTATCATCAATCGGTTGCAGGCCCCGCAAACTGTGCCCAGACCACCGAGATTATCAAATGGCACGGCAAGCCGAGTCAGGTTTAACGATTGAAGCGATGATGCGGACCTGTCTTCAGCCGCTTTGCTGGTAAAGGGAGCGCGCAATCTAAGCAGGTGCGAAATCGCAATGGAAAACAGGACGGCCGGGAGCCCAGAAAACTCGCCTGGGACTAGATCGTGCCGCCGAACCGGGCATTGTTGCCGAGCATCTCTTCGATGCGGAGCAACTGGTTGTATTTGCAAATGCGGTCGGTCCGGCTGGCCGAACCGGTCTTAATTTGACCGGTTCCCAACGCCACTGCCAAGTCGGCAATCGTCGTGTCTTCCGTCTCGCCGGAGCGATGACTCATGACCGATGTGTATCCATGCCGAGCGGCCAAACTGACGGCGTCAATTGTTTCGGTCAGCGTGCCGATCTGATTGACTTTGATCAGGATGCTGTTGGCAATCCCTTTTTCAATGCCATCTTGCAAACGTTTGACATTCGTCACGAACAGGTCGTCGCCGACGAGTTGGGTTTTCGAGCCGATCGCGTCGGTCAGTAATTTCCAGCCATCCCAGTCGTCTTCGTCACAACCATCTTCGATCGAGCAGATGGGGTACTTCTCGACCCAGCCGGCGAGTAAGTCAACCATGCCGGCGGCGTCGAGCTTGTTGCCTTCCAGCGTGTAGGTTTTCGAATCGGCGTCGTAAAACTCGCTGGATGCACAATCAAGCGCGATTTTGACCTGATCGCCGGCTTTGTAACCAGCCTTTTCAATCGCGGTGAGGATAACGTCGATTGCGTCCTGGCTGTTCTTGAGGTCAGGAGCGAATCCCCCTTCGTCGCCGACCGCGGTGCTCATTCCTTTGTCCGATAACACCTTCTTCAAGCTGTGAAACACTTCGACGCCGCAGCGCAGGGCATCGCTAAATGTGTCAAAACCCAAGGGCATGACCATGAATTCCTGAATGTCGATGCCGTTATTGGCGTGCTCGCCGCCGTTGATGATATTCATCATCGGTGCCGGCAAGCAGTTCGCTCCAACGCCGCCGAGATAGCGAAATAGCGGCAGATCGCTGGCTTGTGCAGCCGCGTCGGCACATGCCAATGAGCAAGCCAGGATGGCATTGGCACCCAGTTTCGACTTGTTTTCTGTGCCATCCAGTTCGATCATCGCATGGTCAATTGTGGCCTGATCGGCTGCGTCGAGGCCGATCAGCGCTTCTTCAATTTGCTCGTTGACGTTGAGAACCGCCTGACGCACACCTTTGCCCAGATAGCGATCTTTCGCGTCGGTATCGCGGAGTTCGTGGGCTTCGTGCTTGCCCGTACTTGCGCCACTGGGAACGGCAGCCCGGCCGACAATTCGTTCTTCCAATTCGACATCGACCTCGACCGTCGGGTTTCCGCGGCTATCCAAAATCTCTCGGGCATGAACAGCGGTAATTGCCAGACTCATTGCAGTAACTTTCTATTTCAAACGTTGATACGGATCTTTCTCTTCATGAATTGGCAGCAGAATGTGCTGCGAGTTCTGTTGTAGCAAATTACAGCGGTATCTATCTATTGAACGCCCCTGGTTCACCGGAAGTTTTCGGAAACCGGCAGTAATCTGAACAATTTGCTGCCGCAAGATTCTGCTCGGCTGCACCACTTAGTCGCCATTTGCCACGACATCGGCCAAGTGTGCCCCATTATTGGCGTTTGACGGTGCATTTCGAATCGAGAACGGGACAAGTATAATGGCGGGCATACGCGGGACAGCCCGCCGGAAATGTTAGCGATCCATTAAGGGCGCCACTTCACCCGATCATCTTCCCGGACCAACCTCTCGAGATGGAACAATCTGCCCCAGTCGATGCATCCGCACAGAGTGAGAACTGCCGGCGACCGTTGGAAAGGATGGATCCGCAACTGACGTCGATCCAGCCGGGTGGTGGCGTGATCGTCAAACTGGAGATGGCTTGGGGGCGGTGGCGACGATTCTGGCTGACGACGTTTCGACCGAAATATGTCTCTCGCATGCGGTCGTTGCGAAAGGGTGAGCATGCCGGCTGTCCGTTCGAACCGATCGATCCGCGAGACATCAAGTACTATCAAAATCAGGGGGGGTACTTCTGGGAGCCCGACGACGATGCATTCACTTGGCGAGATCGATTACCCTTTGCGCGAACGGGCTTGGCAGAGCTTCTTGTATTGACGGCGTTGTTTTTCGGTGGATCGGCCGGAATCGTTACCATCGCTCGGGTGGCCGATTGGACCGGGTTGCCGGCCGTCGTTGCATCGGTCGTCAGTTTGGCGTTATTCGTTTGCGGACTGTTGATTGTTTGGTTTTTCCGCGATCCCCCAAGACGAATTCCACAGGAAAAGGGACTTGTCGTTGCCCCGGCTGATGGGAAGATCGTGGCGATCGAGGAACTGGAATACGATTCTGACATCGACGGCCCGGCGATTCTGATCGGGATTTTTCTTTCGATCTTCAATGTGCATATCAACCGCATGCCGATGGCGGCTCGTGTGATCGGACTTTCCTACCGCCGTGGCAAATTCCTCAACGCGCTTCGTCCGGAATCGGCCCGCGAGAACGAGCAACTGGCGGTTCGTGCTGAGCAACTCGAGGCTCCCTATCGTCCGATGGTCGTTCGGCAAATCACCGGAGCGATCGCGCGGCGAATCGTGTGTTGGTTAAAGCCGGGCGACGAACTTACCGTCGGCGAGCAGTTTGGTATGATCAAACTCGGTTCTCGAACTGAATTGATTATTCCGCGGGAACACGGGCTACAGATGCTAACGAAAATTGGCGAATCGGTGACAGCCGGCGTTTCGGTATTGGCGAGATACGAGTGCGACAGCGATTCCGACTCCAAGTGAAGAACGGTTGTCGACGCGGCAACTTGGTGTTTCGGACTGAATCAAGTGAATGATATCGGCCTTCGAGAGGTACTCGCGAGACTGGACGAATAATGACCAAACGTCAAAAGATGTTCGCCGTTTTGCCAACGCTATTGACGTTGGGCAACGCTGCGAGCGGCTTTGGTAGCATTACCTTTGCCGCCAAAGTCGGACCGGAGCAGGCTGATGGCAATCATTTGCTGGTTGCTGCCGTGCTGATATTTCTCGCGATGTTGTTTGATATGCTCGACGGCAGCGCGGCGCGATGGGCCAAGCAGACATCGGATTTTGGCGCTCAACTCGACAGCTTATGCGATACGATTAGTTGCGGAATTGCTCCGGCATTTCTGATGCTGCAGTTCTCCCGGGAGTCGAATTACCATCCCCGACTGATTTGGACGATTGCGGCGTTATTCGTCGTGTGCGCGGTGCTGCGGCTTGCCCGCTTCAACGTCGAAACCGACGAGGACGATTCGCACGAGTTTTTCAGCGGACTACCGTCGCCGGCCGCTGCAGGTGCGATTGCTTCTTTTCCGATTGCAATGCGTGGCCTGAATGATTGGAGCAATCCACACCGCATGCAGCTCCTGCAGGATATCGCGGCGTGGATGATTCCTGCATTGCAGATGTCGCTGCCGATTTTGACGCTTGTTCTTGCCTGTTTGATGGTCAGCCGGTTCCGCTATTCCCACGTATTTAATCAATGGATTCGGGGCCGTCGAAGTCGCCACCACGTAATTCAGTTGGTGTTTATGGGCGTGGTGGTTTGCGTCGCATACGAATTTGTCATTCCTGCAGTCTTCATCGTGTTTGCGTTGGGTGCCCCGACGCGGGCCTTATGGTCGGAATTTGTGGCTCCCAGACTTCACAAATCCCAAGAGGTTTGACAAGATAGGATCTTGGAAGGGTAGACAAATAAGGTCGACTCCATGACTGCAATATCCGGCTGCGTCAATCCGCAACCTTTCCCGAGCGTGGTTCATCGGAACCGGCTCACTCTTTGGAAACGTTAGCGTCATCCATGTTCACTGGAATCGTCGAAGATCGGGGGATCGTTAATTCGCTCCGGTCAGAACGCGCGGCGATTCGATTGCAGCTCGAAGTGCCGGAGACATTCGCGCAAGATGGGTGCCGCATCGGCGATAGTATTGCCATTAACGGCTGTTGCCTGACGGTCGTCGAGGCCGAGGAGCGGCTTTGGTCGTTTCAAGCCGGCGAGGAAACGCTCTCCAAGACCAACTTGGGCGAGTTATCAGCTGGCGATTTCGTCAACCTAGAACGGTCCCTGCGAATGGATGGCCGCATCGACGGTCATTTTGTTCAAGGACACGTCGATGGCGTGGGGCACGTCGAATCAGTCGCCGAGGATGGCGAATGGACAACAATTTGGTTTCGAGTTCCCGAGCGCCTTATTCCGGAACTCGTGCCAAAGGGTTCGGTCGCTGTCGATGGTGTAAGTTTGACCGTCGTCGAGGTCGACGAAGACAAATTCAGCGTCGCACTCATTCCGCATACCTTACAGATTACGACGTTGGGAATTCTTCAACCCGGCTCTGCGGTCAATATCGAAACCGATGTTTTGGGAAAGTATATTCATCGACTGCTTGAACTTCGCGGCATCAAATAAGGCTTAGATGAACGAGAACGTACGACAAACTCGCAGTTACTTGATGCAGCTCTTCGAGGAGCACGGCTTTCACCCGCGCACTGACCTCGGGCAGAACTTTCTGATCGACCTGAATCTTGTGGAGTTCGTCGTCGACCAGGCGGATATTGGCCCCGACGATGTGGTGCTTGAAGTGGGCGCCGGTACCGGCAGCATGACGGCGTATCTTGCCGATCGCGCAGCGTCGGTTGTGTCGTTCGAAGTCGATCGGCGGATGTTTGAACTCGCGCAAAAGGTGCTTACACCCTATTCCAATGTGGAATTGATCCACCAAGATGCACTCAAGAACAAGAACCGCTTTGCCCCCGAACTGTTGGAGCGCCTTCGTTTTCATCTATCTGCAGATTCCGATCGAAAGTTGAAGCTGGTTGCCAATCTTCCCTACAACATTGCAACGCCGGTGGTCTCGAACCTGGTTGGCTCGGAATTCCCCTGGCGGGGTATGGTGATCACCATTCAGCGGGAATTGGGCCAGCGTATGGCCGCCAAGCCGGGCGATTCCCATTACGGGGCCCTTTCCGTTTGGTTGCAGTCACAATGCAAGATTCGAATTCTGAAGCGACTGCCCCCTGCGGTCTTTTGGCCAAGACCTCGGGTGCATTCGGCGATTGTTCGGCTGCTGCCGAATCCACGCCGCGCTGCTGAAATCAACGATCGTGAATTTCTACATGATTTTTTGCGACGGTTGTTTCACCAACGTCGAAAATACTTGCGAAGTGTGGTCGTCGGGATGTACCGCAAGCAGTTTTCAAAGCCGGAGATCGACGAGATCTTGGTAGAATGTGGGCTTCGCGATGATATACGTGCCGAACAACTTGATGTTTCGCAACTGGTCCATTTGGCGAACCGTTTGCAATCGGAAACGCTCGCTGTCGGCGGAAGCGACCGGGTGTAACGAATGAATTTTCTGAACGGCTAACTTACAAAGTTCTTTGCAATTGTTTTTGGGAAGAATATCCAGTCCTTCGTGAAGTCATCGAGCCGAGTCGACAAGTTGGCTCGTGTGAAGAAGGACATAAGAACTCAATGGGAGAGAGACCACCATGGAAGATCGCATTACCTGTCGAGGATTGACATTTGATGATGTTCTGCTGGAGCCCGCCTACAGCGAGTTGATGCCGTCGGAGGTCGATGTCCGTTCGCACCTGACGTGCAACATCCCGCTGAATGTGCCAGTCGTGAGTAGCCCGATGGACACGGTCACCGAAAGTGACATGGCCATTGGTTTGGCTCAGGAAGGCGGGATGGGGGTCATTCACAAGAACATGACTATCGAACGCCAAGCGATGGAAGTCGACTTGGTGAAACGGAGCGAGCATGGCGTGATTGTCGATCCGGTAACGCTCCCGCCGGATGCCAAGGTCGGCGAGGCGGTCCGCATCATGGATGAGCGCAACATTGGAGGTGTGCCGATTACGGAAAATGGGAAGCTTAGAGGGATCTTAACGCGCCGTGATCTGCGATTTCTGGAATCGAAAGAAACTCGCATCGAAGACGTGATGACAAAAGATAATCTCGTCACAGCCAGCGAACATACGGACTTGGGAGAAGCGCAACGCATCCTCCTGGAAAATAAAGTCGAGAAACTTTTGCTGGTTGACGAACAATATCAATTGAAGGGGTTAATCACGATCAAGGATATCGACAAGAACTCGCGATTCCCCTGGGCGTCGAAGGACTCCCGCGGACGGCTGCGAGTTGGTGCTGCCGTCGGAGTCCACGACTTTGACCGAGTTGACGCCTTACTGGACAAAGGTGTCGATGTGCTGGTTGTGGATAGTGCACATGGACACTCAAAGAATGTGATCGAGACCGTTCGAGAGATTAAGCATCGTTGGGATATCGACGTTATCGCTGGAAACGTCGCGACGACGGAGGGGGCGATCGATTTGATACGGGCGGGAGCCGATGCCGTCAAAGTCGGCATTGGTCCCGGGTCGATTTGTACAACACGGATTATTTCGGGAATTGGAGTCCCACAGCTGACGGCGATCGCCAATGCCGCCAAAGCAGTCGCGGACACCAACATTCCGATTATTGCCGACGGAGGGATTCGATACAGCGGTGACGTAACAAAAGCTCTGGCAGCTGGGGCGCATACCGTCATGTTAGGAGGCCTGTTGGCCGGGCTGGCGGAAAGCCCCGGCGACATGATTTTGTTCCAGGGCCGAAGTTTCAAACGGTATCGCGGAATGGGCTCGATGGGAGCCATGGTTCAGGGAAGCAGCGAACGCTATCGCCAGGGGGCGAGCGACGAAAATGGGCGGTCCGAAACGACCAAACTCGTTCCTGAAGGAGTTGAAGGACGAGTTCCTTACAAGGGGCCACTCAATACATTTTTGTATCAATTAATCGGCGGCTTGCGAGCCGGCATGGGTTATCTGGGGGTCCGCACGATTTCGGATCTTCGCACGGAAGCACGATTCATACAGATTTCACCCGCATCGGTGAGGGAGAACCATCCCCATGACATTGCAATCACTCAAGAAGCTCCAAATTACACTGTGGAGCATGCTCCGATCGAAACAGCCTAATCTTTTCTGTGCCGCGTGTGCCGGATTATGCTTCTTGACTGTCACGGGGGCGTCGATCGCCGATGATGTTCGTGAAACTGCCGACTCGGATCCCCGATCAGCGCTGGAACAGTTGAAGAGCCGGTCCGCCGCTGATCGGTGGAAACGACTCTCATCGAAATTGGATCGTAGCCAGCAAGCGGCACCGGCCGTGCCTGTCCCGCAACGTGTGCCAACACTTTTGCAGCAAGCTCCGCTGGAGTCGATCGGTGCAGAAGTCGCTCCTGCTCCGCCTAAAGTGCCCGTGCCGATTCCCGACCCGACATTTCTTCCGCAGTCGAATGGTGTTCCACCGATTCCGCAGACGGCATCACGTCAGGTTTATAGTGATGTGCCCACCGCCGCCGACCCGGAAACATTTACCCCAAAAGATCTAAAAAGTGTCACGTCAATTCTGCCGTATTTCGATTACGAACCCGATCCGGAAGCGGCCCGTGATAATCCTTGCAAGAACCTTTGCCCACGACCAGATGGGATGGACTGTCCGGAAGTCGAAGGCAATATCTGTCCCATCGAGGTGACATTATCGGAAGATATTTATTACGGGCGTCATTTCACCGATAGTCTATTTCAATGGCAGGCTTCAAATCTGTTTCACAATCCGCTGTATTTCGACGATCCGTCGCTTGAGCGATACGGCCACACGCATCCGGCCTTGGTCCAGCCCTTCGTTTCGGCAGCCAAATTCGGTGTTCGACTTGTCGGATTGCCGTACCAGATGGCTATCGATCCTCCAAAGGATCGCAAGTACATCTTAGGATGGTACCGTCCGGGCGAATGTGCTCCGAAAAAGTACTATCAGATTCCCTTCAATGCCAACGCGGCATTGCTCCAGGCGGGAGTCGTCACCGGCCTGATCTATGCCATTCCGTAAAAACCGGCGCGACATGGCAATATTTCGCCTGCCTCCAACCGGTTTTGCATGGGAAGGTTGCAATTGCAGCGGTGTAACATTCTGCTAGTAGAGCGACATATGTGCCATTGCGCGAATGACCAATGTCGATGCAGATCCCGGGGAAGCGATGCCGGCTAAAGCCATTGCCTTGCCGTCGTTATCGAATCCCCTGTTGGTTACATTGCATGAACAGGTCGGAATGACATGACTCCTACGACGCCCGGTCAGAATTCGGTTACGCAGACGCTCGCGGAGGACATACTTACCCGAGTCGAGTCGCTGCTTATGGAAGCAGAACAGTCCGAAAAGCCGCTCGAAGTTGACCCGATGCGTGGCTCGCTTTTCGAATTGTTCGTCACCGCTGAGGCAGCCGGATTTCTCGTCGACGACGCAGAACAAGATATGACGGCCGATGGAATCGCCCGTAAGCTGTCAGAACAATGGGGGCTGACCGAAGCGACCCGTGAGTCGGTCGAGCAGCAAACACAACTCCCCCAGGAACATCTTTCGAAGATGCGCATGCTGTGGTCGTTTATGAGAATGTGGATGGAGTGGACTTACGCCTGGCAGCGCTGGAACGAGTTCCACGAGTCGTAAAGAACCCGTCAGTCATACGTGGTTTGTCGTCGTGAGTGGACCAAGTTATGGCGAATTTCGGTGTGGTGTTCCGCAATCACCAATGCATAACGAATCCACCGTCGACATTGATGGTCTGTCCCGTCACCTGTGCGGCACGAGTTGAAGAAAGAAAGACGACCATCGCGGCGATGTCACGCGGCGACTGCCAAGTTCCCAACGGGACCATGTGCTGTATCTTTTCTTGCGCCCAAGA
>JANQRQ010000095.1 GCA_028284485.1 Planctomycetaceae bacterium
GTCACGCGTGAGCGTCAGTTGGCCGTCAGCCTCAGCCGCCGCGATGCCAGTCGCCAGCAAGTCGCCGGTAGTTTCGAAAGTTACGACCCTCTTCGCGACCCGGAAATGCGGCCGTCTCCGTTTCAAGCCTATGTTCGCATTATGATTGGCTGCGACAAGTTTTGCACCTACTGCGTCGTTCCCATGACTCGTGGCCCGGAACAAAGTCGGGCACCGCGCGAAATTGCCAAAGAGGTACAAACATTAGCGGGGCAGGGCGTCAAAGAAATCACTTTACTGGGACAGACGGTTAACAGCTATCAGCACACACAGGATGGGCAGCGATTTCGCCTGGCTGACCTTTTGGAATTGATCCACGATACCAACGGGATCGAACGCATCAAATTCGTCACCAATTATCCGCGCGACATGGACGGCGAATTGCTCGAAGCCGTGCGCGACTTGCCAAAGGTGGCCCGGTATCTGCATGTTCCAGCCCAATCGGGCTGCGACGAAGTTCTAAAACGCATGAAGCGCGGTTATACCGTCGAGCAATATCGCGAAATGATGTCCCGCATCCGCGACATCGTTCCCGGTTGTGCGGTTTCGAGCGACTTCATCGTTGGTTTTTGCGGCGAAACCGAAGCCTCTTTTGAGATGAGCCTCGACCTGATCCGCGAGTGCCGATTTAAGAACAGTTTCATCTTCAAGTACAGTCCGCGTACGGGAACAAAGGCCGACGGCAACTATCCCGATGACGTACCGGAAGAGGTCAAGCGCCGTCGGAATAACACAATGTTGGAGCTACAAAACCGTATCAGCGAAGAAGACAACGCCGAGTTTATCGGCTCGGAAGTCGAAGTCTTGGTCGAGGGCTTAAGCAAAGCTGCAGTAAAATCGCAAACGGACCAAAGCGACTCCCCTAGCCAGCCAACCCAGTTGGTGGGGCGGACCGACTGTGACCGGATCGTGGTTTTTGACGGAAACCCGCGATTGGCCGGATCGATGACCCGCGTCCTCATCCATGACTGTTCGAGTACAACGCTGTTAGGGTCGATCGTCACGCGAGAATACCAGCACGGCTCGACTTCGCTGCTCCCAATACTTCAATAGCGGGTCCAGCGCACCATCACTTGCGATTCACGCATCACACACGCTACCTAGCCCCGCCCCAGTACGTGGCGGAGCGCCCCTTCAACATCGGGGAACCGAAACTGGTAGTTCGACTCCTGCAATCGGTTGGGCACGACGTGCGCACTGGCAAGTAACAACTCTTTTGCCAGCTCACCAAATGCCAGTTTCATTGCAGGTGCCGGCATCGGAAGGACCGTGGGACGAGAAAGAACCTTCCCGAGCACTTTGGTGTACTCTCGATTCGTCACGGCGTTGGGGGACACACAGTTGACCGGTCCTTGCAAGCTTTCGTCCCCCAGAATGTGGTGTAACGCCCCCACTAAATCGTCCAACGCAATCCAGCTCATGTACTGGCTTCCGCTGCCGATTACCCCTCCGATCCCCAGCTTGAATGGCAACAACATTTTCGCTAAGGCCCCGCCAGCAGGGCTCAAGACCACGCCGATGCGAGGATGGACGACTCGGATCCCCCGCTCACGCGCCGGGTCGGCAGCAGCTTCCCAATCGCGGCACAGGTCAGCCAAAAATCCGGTCCCTGGTTCACTCGATTCGTCGAGCACTTCGCCACCTCGATCGCCGTAGATCCCAATCGCGGAAGCACTCACAAAAACCTTCGGTGGGTTCGAAACACTCGCCAAAGCCTCGCACAACATTCGCGTGCCCTGAATACGACTATCGCGAAGTCGCGTTTTGCGGGCGGCGGTCCAGCGTCCATCGCCGATGTTCTCCCCAGCCAGATGAATCACGGCATCAAATCCATCGAGTTGCGCTGCGTCGATCGTTCCAGACGAGGGATCCCACGAGATCTCTTGTTCGCCATCGTTTGACTGGCGGCGAACAAGGCGTACGACTTCGTGCCCACCAGTCGTTAGAAATGGAACAAGGGACGATCCCACGAGTCCTGATGACCCAGAAACGAGAATTTTCATCTTTGACTGCCCTTGAAAGCGGTTGTGGGCCTCGAGATCACCTTCTGTGATTCGGTGCCGATAGTCGAAGGTCTTTTCGAGTTTCTTTCGGACAAAACCGCTCCCCAACAAGCGACCGATTGCACCAAACGGCAATCGATACTCGATTTCATCCTCAAGAATCGACTGATCTTCGCCCTCTGCGATGATTCTATGCGCGTGGACCCAATCGGCAAATGGTCCGGAGGCTTGCCGGTCGCGGAATTGACGACCTTCGATGTAGTCGAAATGTTCCGCAATCCAAGTCGTCCACACCGGCCCAACCCGCATCTTCAATTCGACTTGGCCGCCTTCCTCGATCGTGCCGGTTCGGGAAGCAACGCGAACCTGCTCCCACGGGGGGGATAACCGCTCGAACGCCCCGGGTTGCACGTGCCAACGGAAAAGTTCATCGGCCGAAGCATTTATCCGCACGCGCTTTCTAAAGATTTGGGTCATTTGTGGTGATGGCTTTCAAGGCTGAAACGTGCCCAGTATTTTCGGGCTCAACGAGGTGGCTTAACGACTCGTGAAGTTCCATGACAATGCGATGGTACAATTGGCGCACACGCTCTTTGCTCAGTCCGAGCCGCCGACCTATCTTATGAAACGACAGCCCACGATCAACGCCATCGAACCCAAATCGCATAGTTACAATTTCGCGGTCTCTGGCCGGCAGCGAATCGAGTAGCTTATTAAGAGTTTCATGAACCGAGCGCAATTCTGTAATCAATTGCGGCGGCAGCGTACGGTCGTCCTCGATTTCTTCCGCATCGGCATTCGCAGCGGAAACCAAGCCGGCCCGCTTGGATCGTTCCTGCGTTTGGATCCTAACAAAGCGATTCTTGAGAGCCCGAATGGCATACGTCGAGAATCGATACCCCCGCGAAACATCGAACAAGTCGATGACCCGCGCTAGCAGCAATGCCCCTTCAGAGACAAGATCGTCGAATTCAACGAAACGGCTCACGAACATATTCGCTTCCGACACCACCAAACGAAGATTCACTTGTAGGATGAGATTTCGAATTACGTTGGCGCGATGTATTAGCGCCGCAAGCTCGTCGTGCTGCCCCACTTTCCCGCAAGCGGAGAGAATCGAGCTACGCAATCGCTCTGCAAGGTATTTCGCGTAGTTCATCGATAAGAACAACGATCGTTCTTCCGGCTCGGTAAGGATTCGGTGTCGAACCATCTTCGAGAGAGTTGTTGCACTGGGATCGTCGATTCCAGAGTCTTCATGGAAACTTGTATCATCCACCAGCAATTCTGTGCGCAGGACTTTCGAATCTCGAAACCAAATTTCAAAAACCGGATTCGCGATGTACGAAATCGGAGTCTCCACCAGTTCGCGATCAAATGGTGGACATCCGCCATTCTTAAGAGGTCGAAATGGGGAAGCAGTTGCGATCATTGCCGGTACCATCTTGCGCAGATTCGAGTACACCGTCGGACTGTGAAGAAGCGATTCGGCCCCTCCACCCCTGAGTGAACCGCGAATCAATACGACAATTAACGGAAAAAACCACTGACAGACATGATTGACACGTCTGTCGAGTTTCCGGACGATACGGGTGGAACCTGCTTCTCTGTCTTACATCGAGGAATGCACAAAATGCCGGAGCCAGCCCGTGTGATTCGATCGCGATGCTTCAACCGACCTACCACCATCGCGGTGACTGCCCTGATTGTCATAACTTGCGGGTCAGTTTTTGCGACAAATGCCCCAGCGGCTGACGACACTCCATGGAAAAAGCACGTTGTCCATACTGGTTTTATGACGCAGACGGCAATCGCTGCCGACTTTACCCGCGACGGGCTGCCGGACATTATTAGCAATAGCGGGGGGAAATCACGGCTGTTTGTCGCACCGGACTGGAAGGAAATCGTCCTCGACGACAATCCGAGTCATGGTTGCATCCACAGCGAAGTACTCGACTACGATCACGACGGCGACCTCGACTATGTCGCCGCCCGCTACAATCCCGGATTGATCATTTGCCTTTTGCAGCCCGAAAATCCACTGACCGATCCCTGGCCACTGCATGTGATCGACGATCAGGTGCATGGGATTCATGGATTGATTATTGGTGATGTCAATCAGGATGGTCATGTCGACCTGTTGGCAAACAGTGCTCAGCCGAAAGGGAATTTCCCATTGTCGGTCGTTTGGTACGAAAACCCCGGTTCGGCGGGGCAATCGAAACAATGGCAGCGTCATGTTTTTGCAGCCAACGACGCACCGGGACTTTCACATTACATCGGTTTTGGAGACGTGAACGGTGACGGGCGTCCGGATGCATCCGTAGGAGCCAAAGGGGGCATGTTGCCTTCCGAGGGGGAAGGGCATTGGTTTGCATGGTGGGAAGCCCCTGCCGATCCCACACAAACCTGGACCAAACATATGGTCGCCAGCCATCAAACCGGTGCGACCAACATTCATCCGGCTGATGTGGATGGCGACGGCCGGGCCGACTTTATTGCCTCTCGCGGCCATGGTCAGGGAGTGATTTGGTTCGAGGCCCCGTCTTGGGAAGAGCATCCCATTTTTCCAGACTTGGTTGGTCCACACTGCCTGGTCGTCACCGATATGGACGACGACGGCGATATCGACGCCGCCACCTGTGCCAAGGACGACCGGCTCGCCGTCTGGATGGAAAACGACGGACAGGGCAATTTCACGTCGCACGTCATCGGGCGAGACCAGGCGGCGTACGACATTCGAGCTTACGACATGGACCGCGATGGTGACCTCGACATCGTTATCGCCGGCCAGGCCAGCCAGAATGTCGTTTGGTACGAGAATCCACGCAAGTAGTGCAAACCTGCAGCACTGGCTGAAATTATGTGCGGCTTCGGTTGATTCGCACGGAAACACACGACTCGATAGAAACGCCCTGAAGTATGAGCCAGCCCCAACCTCGTGCGTCGTTTTTGGGAATCACCGTCCTGGGCGATTTCATCGTCAGCGAAGGCGTCGAAGCCGTTCTCGACAATGTCTGCCGCGCCGGCGCAACAGCAGTCGCCTGCAACCCGACGGTGACCGCGCCCGCCGACGAAAAGACCGGGTCGTTCCAACCACCGGACGATGCCGGTTCGAGTCCGCGCGTCTTCGACCGCCCCATTTTCGGCAAGCATTCGCTGTGGGTCAGAAGTGGCGTTAGCTACCACCCGCGAGAAGAATTTTACCGCGACTCACCATATACCCCGCGGCAGACCAACGACCTCACGGAGCAATATGGCTCGCTGATTGGCGACTTCATCGAATCGGCCATTAAGCGTGGATTACAGGTCTTTCTGCAACTTGGTGCCGTGCAACCAAGTGGATTGCTGGATGAGGACCGCCCCCGATTGCCAAACGGGACCTTGCCCGAGGGGCGTATGGCCGATACGGGCAGTCTCGCGAGTGACGCCATTCGAGCTTACAACCGGGCCTACGTCCGTGATCTCCTGCAAGAATACCCGCAGGTATCTGGCTTCCGCCCCGATTGGCCCGAGTATCCTTGTTACACATTCGGGGAGGTCTTTCAGGATTTCTCGCCCCATGTTGAATCGAGGGCAACCGCGCATGGCTTCGATTTCCCCGCAATTCGCGAAGGGATCGGCTCGCTGTACGACCATTTGCGCGGAGAATTAGCAGTCGAGGAGGTTCGAAAGTTCAACACGACTATTCTCAACGATGGAGACGAGACTCCGCTGACAACACGGATTAGCCGCCATGCACCGACTGTCGCTGAGTGGTTGCGGCTCAAAGCGGCGTTGTCAGTCGATTTATTGCAACATTGGCGTGACGCCATCGACGACGCGGGCGGGAAGGACAAGCAACTCGTCGCTCACGCGTTTATGCCGCCATACTCGCTGCTCACGGGATTTGATTTCCCCAAAGCCGCAGCGATCTGCGATGCGATCGCGCCGAAGCTCTACACCATGCATTGGTCGCTAATGGTCAAATTCTGGGGTGAACCACTGCTTGAGAAGAATCCCGGATTGAATGAGGCCGACGTCGTGAGTGCCTTGGTCCGGTTAATGGATATTGCTGACGCACTGCCTCAGCCCTCCATTGCTGACTACGGCTACCCGAACCCCGACGAACCGCATCCGGTTTCCACAGCTTCGCAGTTGCGAAAGATTGGCTTGGTGAGACAACTTGTGTTGGATGCGGCCAAAGTTTACCCCCTCGTCCATGGATATGGCCCCGTCGACGATTTTGAACGTCGACTCAAGCTCGTAACCGAAAGTGGAGCCGACGGTCTGTGGATCAATCGCTATGGATATTTAAGCGACGAAAAGCTCCGCATTATTGCCGAAGCCTCTTGATGTCATCTGTTCTGTCCAACATGATGATGGTGTCACTCCAATGATTAACCACAAGACAATAATCCGAAAGAAGGTCACCTGATGAACCGCAGAGATTTTTTAACGACTGGAGTCGCCGCCGGTGTCGCCGCTTCCGCAATCAATGCACCAGCCGCAGCGGCCAACCAGGCTTCCTCTTCGGGCAAGCATCGCTTCCAACTCAATTACGCACCGCACTTCGGCATGTTTAAGAACCTCGCCGGCGACGATGAAATCGATCAATTGAAGTTTATGGCCGACCAAGGATTCCCAGCTTTGGAAGACAACCGAATGCCGCGCAAACCGGTGGAGTTGCAGAAGAAGATCGGTAAAGAACTGGAACGGCTTGACATGACCATGGGCGTCTTTGTCGCGACCGGTGACTTCGGCGTTCCGACATTCGCGTCAGGCGAAAAAAAGTATCGAGACGCGTTTCTCCAAGACATGCGAAACGCTGTCGAAATTGCCAAGCGGGTCAATGCGAAATGGTGCACGGTCGTGCCGGGAAAATTCGATCATCGATTACCGATCGATTATCAAACGGCCAACGTCATTGAAAACCTCAAGTATTGTGCCGAGATTTGCGAGCCGTCCGGATTAGTTATGGTTCTGGAACCGCTGAATCATTTCGCCAACCATCCAGAACTGTTTCTGCACAAGATTCCTCAGGCTTATTTGATTTGCCGATCGGTGGGCAGCCCTTCGTGTAAGATTCTGTTCGATATCTACCACCAACAAATCACCGAAGGAAATTTGATTCCGAACATCGACAAAGCCTGGGAAGAAATCGCCTATTTTCAGATTGGTGATAACCCGGGCCGCAAAGAACCGGGAACGGGAGAAATCCATTACCGCAATGTCTTCAAGCACATTCACGGCAAGGGCTACCAAGGCGTGATGGGGATGGAGCATGGTAACTCGAAACCGGGTAAAAAGGGCGAACAGGCGGTGATTGATGCTTATGTCGAGCACGATAAGTTTTGACCGTCAGGTTCCACTTTAAACCTAAATCGCCCCTTGGCGCAATGCGTGCGGCCTCAGCAAGCGCCATCGGTGTGAGTCGGTTCCCATGGCGATCTCTGGAGACGCAATTTATGAAATCCCCGCTGTTGTACCGTCAATTCGCCTGGATTGTCTTCGCCCTGGCGGTGGCGATCATTTCAGCGCAAGGCACACCATCGTTTTCAGCCGACCGTCCGAATCTGCTGGTCATTCTTGTTGACGATTTGGGCTACGGGGATCTCAGTTCATACGGCGCCAGCGACCTGAAAACACCGCATATCGACCGCCTGGTCGGAGCGGGAATGCGGTTTGACAACTTCTACGCTAATTGCCCTGTCTGCTCACCGACAAGGGCTGCTCTATTGAGCGGTCGCTACCAGGAACTCGTCGGCGTTCCGGGCGTCATTCGCACGAATCCAGACAATAGTTGGGGATTTCTCGATCCCCAGGCGATTCTGCTATCCAACGTGCTCAAATCGGCCGGTTACCACACGGCAATTGTCGGCAAATGGCATCTGGGACTCGAGTCGCCCAATACCCCCAACGAGCGCGGCTTCGATCACTTTCATGGATTTCTCGGCGACATGATGGATGACTACTACCATCATCGACGTCACGGAAATAACTATATGCGGCTCAACAACCAAGAAATCGATCCGGAAGGACACGCAACCGATCTCTTTTCCCAATGGGCCGTCGACTATCTGACTGAACGGAGCAATTCGAATCACGCCGACCAACCATTCTTTTTGTACTTGGCCTACAACGCCCCCCACACACCGATTCAACCGCCGAACGATTGGCTGGAATTGGTAAAACGCCGCGTGCCGGGCATTTCAGACGCTCGTGCCCGGTTGGTGGCCCTCATCGAGCACATGGACGCTGGCATCGGCAAAGTTTTGGGAACACTGAAGTCAACCGGGCTTGCCGAGAATACGATTGTCGTCTTCACATCCGACAATGGCGGCCAGCTGAACGTCGGAGCCAACAAC
>JANQRQ010000104.1 GCA_028284485.1 Planctomycetaceae bacterium
GTTTTCTTTCAGTGGCTCAGGCGTATGTTCAAACTGACCATCCGCTGTGTCGCCGAGCACATGGACTTCACATCCCAAGTCGCGCAGCATTCGCGGACCAGCAACGGCTCCCGAACCATGGTTGCAATCGAGGACGACTTTCAGCTTGCGATTTCGAATGGCCTCGACGTCAACAAGTTTGAAAACACGTTCGAGGTGCGGGGCTGCTGCATCGTCAACCGTCTCGACGGTCCCCAACTTATCCCACGGCTGATACTGAAACGATTCGTTGTTGAGAATCTCCAGCATGCGCTCGCCGGCCGATTGATCGAATACCGAGCCATCCTTGGAGAATGGTTTCAAGCCATTCCATTCGATCGGGTTATGGCTAGCGGTAATCTGCAAACCGCCTGCAGCCTTCAGATGTGTGACCAAGACGCCGGCCGTCGGCGTCGAAGCAATTCCGCCGTCGATCACTCGGCAACCGGTCGCCAGCAATCCGGCGACGACCGCGTGGCGCACCATTTCTCCGGTTGCGCGACCGTCACGTGTCACGACAACCGTCCCGCCCTCGGCCATGGTTCCGAGCGCCGCCGAAAACCTTACGAGGAAATCGGGATCCAAACCGTCACCCAATACGCCACGCAGACCAGAGATACTCAGAATTCGTTGTGTCACGGCAGACAATTATCCTTTGTTTGAAGAGCGTTCCAAGGACCCAACGCCATCCGCGCCCGCATGCAGTGCTCGTTGATGCGATTGCAATGTAACCAGCCCGATTGGGAAATCCCGGTTGCCGTAAATTATGAGATCGTCCGAATCTGTTCAAGGAGGGTCGGGCCTTCAAAACAGACGTCGAACCACCTCGAATGCAGTACCGATTCTGCGAATCGTGACTGTTGCATGCCTGTTGAGTGTTTCACTCCAAGCGGAAAAACCGCATTTTCTGCTTGATACCGAGGCAATCGACAATCGGTGGCGCATGGTTAAAGGTTCAACGTGCCTGACGAACCCGTTGAGACCCAAGCCCCCCCAAAAAACTGACGCGTCTGTCCTAAGAATAAGGACTTTGATCATGCTCGTCCGACTGACGATTGCGAATGTTGCCAACTTCTCGCGGGAAATCGGCATGTCCGACCTGCCCATTCCGGGCACTGGTCTGTGTATCGAGCACTGCGAATTCGAAGTCGGCGCAATCGACCAATGCCTGTACCCGGAAGTTGAAGGGGTCGACGCCACCATCGAACTCACGCTGAAGAAGTGCGCCACACCGGCACCTACGATTGGCAGAAACTGAACATTGTCGAAATAAGGCTTGGGGGAGATCCATATTGCACCCAGCGCTGCCCCGAGCTGAGACGAATGATGCAGTTGCGGCGATTGAATCTTTTGCGCAGGGTCATCGCAACGACATTTCTTCGCATAATCGCGCTGACAAACATTCCACTGCGTTCGGTTAACAATCGCGGCGTAATGCGGTTTACTCTAAGAGAACTTGGAGGACCGCATTATGAAAATTGTCATTCCGGGCGGATCAGGACACATGGGAAGCGTGCTGGCGCCCCGCTTTCACAACGATGGGCACGAGGTCGTTGTCCTCAGCCGATCCCCCAAACCTGCACCCTGGAAAGTCG
>JANQRQ010000147.1 GCA_028284485.1 Planctomycetaceae bacterium
GATTTGCGCCCGCATATCATTAGCATTGGAAATAACGGAAAACTGCGAGAGACCGGCACGTACGGAACCAACGAGCAAGCGGTCAAGACGATCCTGCTCGATGACTTTCCACGCATCACGAAGAATTGGTCGAAGAAACGCTTGCTGCTGTATGCACATGGTGGATTGACCGACGAAGCTTCCGCCGTTCAACGCGTGGCCGACTACCGAAAAACACTGCTGGATCAGGAGATTTACCCACTGGCGTTCATCTGGAAGTCCGATTTTTGGACAACGCTAAAGAACATTCTTAAAGACGCGTTTGCCCGTCGGAGATCCGAAGGGTTTTTGGATGCCTCTAAGGACTTCATGCTGAATCGACTCGACGACGGATTGGAACCGTTGGCCCGAATGCTGGGCGGGAAAGCTCAATGGGACGAGATGAAGGAAAACGCGACGCTGGCGACCACAAGCGCCAGCGGCGGCGTGAGAAAGATGCTCAAGCACCTTGCAGCGCTGTTGAAAAAGGAACCTCAACTGGAAATCCACATTGTGGGTCATAGTGCTGGTGCCGTCTTTCATGCACCGTTGATCCAAATGCTGACCGCAACCGGCAAGGTTAAAGACGGCCCGATGAAAGGAAAGACCGGATTGGGCCGAGCGGTTGAAACTTGCACATTGTGGGCGCCGGCCTGCACAACAGAACTATTCCACGAAACCTACGGACCGGCGATCAATAGCAGCGGGATTAAGAAGTTCGCGCTGTTTGCGCTAACCGACCAGGCTGAGCAAGATGACCATTGCGCGAAGATTTACAACAAGTCTCTGCTGTACCTCGTTTCAAATGCCTTTGAGAAACGAGCACGGATACCTCTCATTCGCGACGGCGTACCGATCTTGGGAATGGAGAAGTTTATTGAGGACGATGCCGCGCTGAAGAAATTGTTCAAGACGAAATCGAGCGATTGGATTCGGGCTCCCAATGCTGCGTCGGGGACCAACCAGTCGACATCCCGGCACCACGGCGACTTCGATGATGACGATGCGACTCTGCGGGCCACACTGGCGAGAATCGTGGGGAGTACGAAAATGAGTAGCGATTTTACGCTGCACTCATCCTCGAAGAGTCTACGAGAGTTTCGCCACGCAGCCGTGACCGAATAGCAGATGTCCCGCGTTTCAATGTTTGAGGAAATCTATCAGTGCAGGAAGGCAGAACGCATCTTCAACCGATGCTTGTTTCCGTTCTCAGACGGCGATCGAGAAGCGGCTCACGACAATAGGGATAAGAAACCTATTCGGATTGTTGTTTCACCAGCAATCCCCGCAGTCAGCCAAACCGCTGATATCGTACCGATAGAAGTACGCCTCAACCTGTTGCTGCTGGTACGGATGAAGCAAGTCGATCGACTCCCTTTGGTACTGGTTTTCGGCAACTCCTTCGATTTCGTCCAGCCGGTCGAGGCAACCTTCGTCGACGATCCACAGCTCACCTCGGATCGACAATCCCCGATGCGACTTCACAAGCCCCGGATACGTTCCACAATTGTACATGCGATATAGGGGCCGCGTGGCGGCATCTCCGACGAACGTCTGACCTGCCAGTGCAAATGCTCGGCACAATCCGCGCTTTAAAGTTCCGTAAACGAACAAGTGTTTCGGATGATTTTCCATTACGAATCGTACTTGTCTTCCCTAGCAATACCGCAACCTTGCAACACTAAGCCAACCCCCTAATTTGGAATTCATCTCCAAATTCTCCAAGTCATTGTTGACTTCGAACGGTTGACCTGATTCTATGGCTGATCCTTCGCGGTGGAAATTTGGACGCGTAAAGTTTCAGCCGCTTCCCCCCAGAATTTGTTGTTGGGGTGAGATCCCGACTGCGTTGGACTCGGATCAATCGCAATGCACTGTCTCATTGGCATTGTGGATCGTCACAAGTCCGCAAGTGGTCTGGACATTGCCTCGAAGCTGTTCCCATGATTGTAACTGATAAGCTGTCAAATCCCGTTGACTGAGTTCACCGCATCACATCGCTCGAAGCGGTGGGAATTCAATCCAACGGACTTCCGATTGTTCGCGTCATTCTCGCGCGTGCTCGGCAAATAGATTGACGCTTGAACAACTTCACGTCCCCACGCGGCCGTTTCGTGCAAACCAAAGTGCGATTCGACCATCGCATCGGCAACCGGTCAACAATCGTCCCCGTGGGGTCGTCGACAGTCAAGAAAGTCTGAACGATTGAATTACCTATTCCGCGTGTTTGCATCATGGTGCAGTGGACTTCCCGCGCTCGTATCCTCAGCTGTACTCCTCGCATGTCTTGGTATTTCTGTTACCGATTTGTGTGCCGACGTTGATTCCTCCACGAATTCTACGACCGTGCAACGGCAGACCGGCGGAAGTCCGGCTCATTATTCCTCGGAGCACTTCCTCATTCATACCGACTTAGCGGCTGACGATGCAGAACGTCTGCTACAGCAATTGGAAACGAAGCTGGAACGACTTGAGGAGTACTGGGGTCGACCGTGTCGTGGCGTTTTGGAATGCTTTATTGTGCACGACATCGATCGATGGAACGAAACGATCATCCCTCCTGTGGCACGAACGATCATAATCGACATTGGAGGAGTCACCGCAGGCCGTTCCCGTCGTGTCGGTAATCGAAGCATACATCGTGCGGTCGTGTATTGCTCGTCGAGACAACTCGTTGTCGAACACGAGATCGTGCACGCCTATTGCCTACAGACATTCGGAGGTGGGGGCCCGCTGTGGTACAAGGAAGGTATCGCTGAAGTGTTTTCGCGGTTGTCGCCCAATGGTAATGCGGTCAAGTGTGATCCCGAAGTTTCAGATCATTTGCGAACCGCTCCGCATAAGCCGGTGCGGGAGATCGTTCAATCGGGCCGCTTCAACGAAGACCTTTCCAATTCGCTCACGCGAATGCTGAATTCCGACCGCGATTCGAGGGTTAGAAAACCGACCGCCCGACAGCGCTCCAATGAAGTCGCGGCCTATATGGATGACCTCAAAGAAGCGTACTATTACAGCTGGTCGTTGTGCCATCTGTTGTACAGCAATCCTAATTATTCGCAGCAATTTCGGGCACTGGGCAAGAATTATGTGAACCGCAGTTCGCGATCATTTTCAGATGTGTTCGGCCCCCTCGAGCAGCAGATCGACTTCGAATACCGATTCATGCTGCAGCGGATTTGTTCCGGCTTTCGAACGGACTTGATCTATTGGGACTGGGATGCTGAGTTTTCATCAATCGACGATGACCAGGCGATCGAAACCGAGGTGTACGCCGCGCATGGATTCCAGGCTTCGCAAGTGTTGCTAACGAAGGGGGAAAAATACCGTTTCCAATCGGCGGGAACTTGGAAAGTCGCCGATGCGAAACATGCCGTTACCGCCGATGGCGATGCCGATGGACAAGGTCAACTGGTCGGCGTCATTCAAGAAGGTTTCACCCTCAGCCGGCCGGTCCCGCTGGGAGACGATGGCTCATTCGTCGCGCCCCGAGATGGAAAGCTGTTCCTGAGATGTCGATCCGACTGGGGACGTTTAGATCAAAACACCGGATCGATCACAGTCCGAATCGAGCACTGCCCGTAGAGTGGTTTACTAGTTGTTGTGGGCGTTTCTGGCTCGTGGGCGCCACCGAACATAGAACACACCGCGATTGTCGCGGCCACAAGTCAGCGTAATACGCTGTAGTCGGGTCTGCGGACGGAACAGTTCACAACGACAGGTCCGGTTGCAGGGGCGGGGTTCATGATTCCAAGCGGCCCCCCGTGTGAAACGTTGACGGTCTCGCGATTCGTTCCGGTTGTCATGTGCTTTGTAGCACAGCAATGCGAACCTATTCGTTGAAATTGCATTAGCCGACACGTTTGTCCCTAACTGAATGTCACTGCGGCAGTTAAGTTCCACAGCCGGGGCGAACTCGTTGACAGTGACATTCCCTGTGGTAGAATTTGAACTGTTGACTGTCTTCAAAATTCGTTGTCGTTCTACTTTGAGTCTCCCGCGCCTGAGAGGCAATCGCGACGATGGGGTTATCATATTTCCGACGCTTCCGGATGGAAATCGATTTCGAGACAGTCGATCTTCCCGAACCGACTCTCGCGGAGGGATTCCGTTTTCTCAATTGGCACCCGTCTCTGCAGGGACGGCATGCGTTTGTCAAATTTGAGAGCTTTCGCTCGGAAATTGATTCTCGCGTCTTTCGGTGCTTGGGAGAATATTCCGGTTGTCAGCGCCTCATGGGAGAGATCGCCGGCCAACGGTCGTTTATCCCGCAATCGACGTGGCTGATCAATTACTGCCCCGAAGGCGAATCGGAACCTGGTGTCGATTGCGGAACGATTCAAGGATTGGCCCAAGGACGAGTCCTGGGCTCGATTCAGAACGTAGGTATCGTTCCCGATTTTCGCGGCCTTGGGTTGGGACGCGCGATTGTTTTGCAATCGTTGATTGGTTTTCGCAAATCCGGAATGCGGCGTGTCTATCTGGAAGTGACCGCCGACAATTCGCCAGCCGTCCAACTCTACCGCTCGTTGGGGTTTCGGTTGATGCGAACGATGTACAAAGCCGCCGAAGTCGAAGTCGCCCAAGTGTGCTAATTCTTTGGCGCCGGCAATCGACGGGTCGTATATCGTCTCTTTGTCGTCATGACGGCACAATTCCCAGGAAGTCGGCGGCACGGTTCCGACGGTGGTGACAAACCACAGGATTTCGCTAAACTTCGGTCGAATCAAAATGCACAACGCCTGACCATCACGCCGGTCGATCGTGCTTGTGAATAATCGGTTGTTGTGCAATACTCGCCACGCTCACTCGATAAGCCGGAATTGCGATGCGCGATCAACAAATCCAAACCCACCAATTGCCAAACGGGCTGACGCTCGTTGCGGAATCGATGCCTGAGATGCAATCGGCAGCATTTTCGCTATTGGTGCCGGCCGGGAGTATCAATGATCAGCCAGGGCAAAACGGGACGGCCAGCATCCTTTCGGATTTAATCACGCGTGGTGCCGGCTCGCGCACGAGTCGTCAATTATCGTTCGACCTGGACAACCTCGGATTGCAACGCCACGAAGGCGTCGGTTGCAGTCACATTTCTTTTAGCGGCGCGGCCGTTGCCCAAAACCTGCCGGAAGCATTGCGGATTTATGGCGACATTGTCCGCCGTCCTCATTTACCCGCCGAGGAACTCCAAGGGACAATTAAAGGCGTTGAGCAGACGCTGTTGGGAATTGAAGACGAGCCCCGACAAAAGGTCATCATCGAATTGAAACGCCGCTGCTACGATGCGCCATGGGGACTGCCGAGCGACGGTGCGTTAGACGATCTCAAGAATATTACAATCGAGTCGACAACAGACCACTTCAAACGCTGTTTCCGTCCGAACGGAACCATTTTGGGGGTGGCCGGGCGTGTGGATTTTCAGGAAATCAAGTCGCTGGCCGAAGAAGTGTTTGGCGATTGGGAATCGAAAGCCGACCCAGTCATTGAGACCATTCCGCACGGCGAATCGCGCGACCACATTTCGCACGAATCGACGCAAACGCACATCGGTCTTGCCTATCAAGCCGTGCCCTATCGGCATGATGATTACTACGCCGCGTGGGCGGCGGTCGGTGTCCTCAGTGGCGGTATGAGCGCCCGGTTATTCACCGAAGTCCGCGAGAAACGAGGGCTGTGCTATTCGGTGTATGCCAGTCTAAACGGACTTCCACATGAGGGCCGCGTTCTCTGTTATGCGGGAACGACGGCCGAACGAGCTCAAGAAACATTGGAAGTGACCTTAGGCGAATTGGTCCGCCTGGGTGAAGGAATCGAAAAGCAAGAACTAGAGCGGTGCCAGGCACGGGCAAAAAGCTCTTTGATCATGCAGCAAGAATCGACGATTGCCCGGTCTTCTTCTGTTGCTCGCGACTGGTTCTTCTTGGGCAGAGTCCAAACGCTGGAGGAAGTGCGGCAAAAGATCGACTCGCTCACCGTTGACCAAGTCCTCGAGTATGTCCACAGATATCCGGCCCAAGACTTTACCATTCTGACTATCGGTCCCAATTCGTTGGAGGTGCCCGATGCTTTTTCGTGAAACGAAATTGCAGAACGGCTTGCAAATCGTCGCCGAAATCAATCCCCACGTTCACAGCGTCGCCATGGGGTACTTTGTACGAACCGGCGCTCGTGACGAAACGACGGAAGTTTCCGGTGTCAGCCATTTCTTAGAGCACATGGCCTTCAAAGGGACCGACAAATATTCGGCGGATGACGTCAATCGCATTTTTGACGAGCTTGGTGCGAAATACAACGCATCAACCAGTGAAGAAGTCACTCTGTTTTACGGTGCAATTCTTCCCGAGTATTTGCCGCAAACATTCGAGCTGCTCTCGGGAATTCTTTACCCGACACTGCGGCAGGATGACTTCGACATGGAAAAGAATGTCATCCTGGAAGAAATCGGCATGTACGACGACCAGCCGACGTTTACGGCTTATGAAAAAGTGATGCAGCAGCACTTTTCCGGTCATCCATTAGGGCGCAGCATTTTAGGCACGACCGATAGTATTTCGGCGCTTTCTGCCGACCAGATGCGAACCTACCATCGCGACCATTACAAAGCCGGTAACATTGTTTTGGCGATCGCGGGCAATACCGATTGGGAACAGATTCTCCAGTTGGCCGAAATGCATTGCAGCGATTGGCCGTCGGGAGCGTTTGAGCGCCCTGTCGACGAGGCACACCCAGCCGGCGGCTTGAATTTGGTCACCAAAGAATCGAGTCAAATGCAATATGTCATGCAGTTGGCTCCGGCCCCGCCGGCCGCGAACGATCTGCGTTTTGCTGCTGAATTACTGGCAGTGATCGTCGGCGACGATGGTGGCAGCCGAATGTATTGGGACCTTGTCGATCCGGGTCACGCCGAAGCGGCTGAAATCGGCTACAACGAATACGATGGCAGTGGCACGTACCTCACCTTTCTCAGCGGCAGCCCACAATCGACAGCGGAAAACCTGAAGCGCATTCACGCGATCTACGATGAAATCAATCGGAACGGTGTCACCGACGAAGAACTGAATCAGGCCAAGAACAAAGTCGCATCGCGGGTTGTTCTGCGGAGCGAAAGACCCATGGGACGCTTGTCATCATTAGGGGGCAACTGGGTCTACCGCCAGGAATATCGTTCCGTCGATCACGATCTGGCGACCGTCCAATCGATTTCGCGAGATGACATCCAGGGATTGCTCGACGTCTATCCGCTGGACGCGGTTTCGACAGCGGCTGTGGGCCCCCTGGAAACGCTCGAAGTCGGCGCGTAATCGCAGCGGCAATTTCGTATTGGATCTCGACAAGTGGTGGCCGGTCGTTTAGGGTCGTCTCACGCGCAGTTGTTTCTCGCGCAACGCCAAATTCAAGTGCGCGACGCATCGCAGTTGGACAACGGGAGATTCGCGTAATGAGACTGACGACTCCGTTTAATTGGCAGCGCCACTCGATTCGGATTGCTGCAGCATTGACCGCGATTTTATTGTTCGCAGTCGAGACACACCCGTTGGTTGCGCAAAAGGCCGCGTTATTCGATTCGATCGAGCAACGGGACGACATGACGTGGGACGCCGCTTGCCAAATTTGGAAGTGGGCCGAGCCCGGCTACCAAGAACAGAAATCTTCGGCGTTATTGGCAGATATGCTGCAGCAAGCCGGATTTGCCGTTAAACGTGAAGCCGCCGACATCCCGACGGCCTTTACGGCCACGTTTGGAACCGAAGGATCAGTGATCGGTATTTTAGGAGAATACGATGCACTGCCCGGCTTGTCTCAAGAAGCGGTACCGTATCGCGAACCGAGGGAAAATGGCGCCTATGGTCACGCCTGCGGGCATCATTTGTTTGGCGTCGCATCGGCATCAGCAGCGATTGCCATTGCAGAACAAATTCGCGCTGGCAACATTTCCGGAACGGTACGCTTCTACGGATGCCCGGCAGAAGAAGGTGGTAGCGGCAAGGTCTTTATGGTTCGCGAAGGATTATTCGAAGATTGTGACGCCGTGTTGCATTGGCATCCGAGTAATGAGAACACGGCCGGCGACCGCTCGAGCCTTGCCCGCATGGCTGTCAAATTTCGGTTTCGTGGGAAAGCGGCCCACGCCGCCGGTGCCCCCGAACAAGGTCGTTCGGCATTAGATGCCGTCGAGTTAACCAATCACGCGGCGCAGTTATTGCGAGAACACACACCCGATTCGACACGAATCCACCACGTCGTCACAGCCGGAGGCGACGCTCCCAACATCGTTCCGGAATTTGCCGAAGTCTACTATTACGTGCGGCATCCAAAGGCAAAAGTTGTTCGCGATTTGTATCGCCGACTTGTGCTGTGCGCCGAAGCCGGCGCGCATGCCACCGAAACGGAACTGGATGTAAAATTCGAAGGGGGCATCTTGGAAATTTTGCCCAATAATACGTTAGCTCAGTTGGCAATGAAAAATCTGCAACAACTAGCCGATCTGGAATACACGACAGAAGATTTGGAGTTCGCAGCCCGCATTCAAGACACGTTACAGACGAAGCCCTCGTTGGACCAAATCCAACAAGTTCGCGACCGCAGTGGAACAGTGGGTATGGGTTCCACCGATGTCGGCGACGTCTCCTGGGTCGTTCCCACGACCGGGTTTTCAACCTCGTGTTGGGTCCCCGGCACACCAGGACATTCGTGGCAAGCCGTAGCGTCAGGTCGGACTGCCATCGGACGCAAAGGAATGAATCTCGCTGCCCGCGTTCTGGCGGCAACGGCCTGGGATTTGTTCTCCACTCCCGGAACGCTCAAGGAAGCCAAAGCGGAATTTCATCGTCGCCTCGATGGGGAGACGTACGAGTCCCTGATGCAGCCAGGACAGCAGCCGCCATTCGATTATCGCAATCCGCCTAAAAAGTAGCGACCGGCCGGCCCGCAGCTTAACCGCGAACAAAATC
>JANQRQ010000149.1 GCA_028284485.1 Planctomycetaceae bacterium
ATAATCAATCTGATAGGCCCGCTCGGCTGTAACGCGACCACCAATTTCCGAGGGCGCCGGCTCTAACGTCATCGCGAGGTCGGCCGCCTCTTCTGTCACCATGGTTTGTACCGATCGCAAGTCCCCATGCAGCAGTCGCAACGTCGTTTCAGGAAACTCTTTTTGGAACAAAGCCAGTGGACGTTGCAGATCTTCGAATAGCATTCGCATTCCAACGACCAGCGTGACCGCCCGACGGGCTTCATGTTCATTCACCAACGTAAACGTCGAGTCGAGGCCGGTCAGCACCGGCTCTAAAGATTGGTGCAACTGGGCCGCGGAAGCATTAGGAACGATACGGCGTCCCTTCTTTTCAAAGAAAACTGTGCCGTAACGCTCCTCGACAACACGAACCTGCTCCCAAACCGTCGGAACCGAAAGCCCGAGTGCGCGAGCAGCCGCCGCATAGCTTTGCTGTTCGAATACGGTGCAGAACGACCTCAATTGTTGGACTGTCAGATCGTTGGCTCTGCGAGTCGAAGCGCGAGGCATTCGATATCTCCAAATGAAGCGGAATAATCATTTGATTCTATCGAATTCAGCCATCGCCCTTCAATTGATCAATGTCAATCGAGTGCAGTGTGTCGAAATGAGCAAGCATCGGCGATCAAGCAGGTTTATCGTCGGTAAACCAACCGCGCAACGGTTTCCAAATCATATAGGGCGTCAAGGATCCCTCTTCCCCGAGTCGGAAGAATCGCCTGCCTCTTTTCACATACGGGGTGCCACATTGGCAACGAGCGATGAGTCGATTTTCCGCTTCGTCCCACTCGTACCGGTAGTCGCTATTGGGGGCATCGCGAGAGTGACATTTTCCCGCGGCGCAAACGGGGTACTCCGGGATTCCAGTCAATGCACCAATGAGATATGCAACCGTCAGGCCAATCGCCGCAACCACAGCAAACGGTGCAACAAAGCCGAGGGCAAACCCCCCGAAGTAGCCGAGAACGCCGTAGGTGTCACCGGCCCTTAAGGCGATGACGACGCCACAAACGAAACAGGCAGCGACGAGAAGTAATTCGACGAGCGTTACCCCGGATCGACTGCCTATCGATTGTGACAAAACTCGATTCCGAGAGTCGACCATGTATAGAGTATGACGGCGCAAATTTGAATTCCGCATCTTCAATACTGGATTCTCGTTAAAAGGCGAACGGCCCTTCGCAAATGATTTCGCGAATCGGTTTGCGGCCGGAGGGAACTTCGCGCTCGCGGAGTTCATCAGGCAACTGCCCAGGGTCGCCGGGGCGGCCAATGGCAATCATCGCCTCGACGTCGTAGTCATCGGGGATGCTGAGTTCTGTACGAGCCTTGCTGTTATTGAATCCGGCCATACCATGGATGACAAGGTTCATCATCCCCCCTTGTAGGGCCAGATTTTCGAATGCGGCCCCACAATCAAATGTGTGAACGGGATTCGGCTTACCGTTTCGCTCGAAGACCTTGTGCGAAACTAGCACAACCAACACCGCAGCATTCTTGCACCAGGATTGATTGGCTTCGGCCAACAATCCAAAATGCGTCGCCCAATGGGGGCTATCACGCATCGCATAGAGAAACCGCCATTCCTGCTCGTTGAACGTGGAAGGTGCCCACCGGGCCGCCTCGAATAGCGTGAACAATTCTTCTTCAGGTATCGAATCCCCCGACATGGCGCGTGGCGACCATCGTCGCAGAAAAATCTCCTGAATCGGGTAATCGGCCGTCCGATATTGTAACGGATCGGGAAGTTGAGACATCCCCGTGCACTCCTCGACAAGCTGATCATGCGACTGGCAGGGCAACGGACACTCATCCGAAGTCGGCGGTTCTCTGCGTGTCCTGCCCTATCATCATAATTCAACGCACTGAGCAAAGGGAACCGCCGACCGCCATCGATGGACGATGCGAACAGCCGCCGGGAAACAGGGGGGGCAACGAATTCTCGCGTCGCGCGGTTAATCAAGCAATCCGCCGACGGATGAGCCCCGATTCGATGGCCCACGATTCGATACGCCGCATTCCATCTTCCAAAGTCACAGTTGGGGAGTATCCCAATACGGACCGCGCCTTTTGTGACGAATAGCCATGCGGGCGCATCAAGAAGGGTGTGACGTCGGGATGGACCACCATATCGGGATCAGAATGTCGCCTGAGATAGCGATGGAAATAGGTCACGGGGCGAAACATCCAACCTGGCACCGACCGCAACGGCCGTTTGCCGATCATGGTCGAATAGTAGCCAAAAAATTCTCTGCACGTGGCGACACCGTCAGTGAAATTAAAAACGCTGCCCGACGGGGCTTTTTCCGTGGCCAATAGCACTCCCTCAACCAGGTTGTCGATATAGACGTAGTTAATCACTCCCCGACCACCGTTGACGAGCAGGAAATCACGTTTCTTCATGAGCTTGATTGGTCGGACAGTCCACGGCAGGGATCCGGGACCATAGACATCGCCACACCGCAGGACAATGACATCCATTTCAGGTGTCGCGTTCTGCAAGGCAATTTGCTCACTAGCAATTTTTGTTTCGCAATACGGGTTGCCGTGGCCTTCCAGAGGTCCGTCTTCATCGACCGCATGTGGATAATTGAATCCGTAAACCATCACTGACGAGACATGGACGAGTTTTTGAACGCCGCACGCTGCGCTTGACTCGACGACAACTCGAGTCCCCTCGACGTTCACCCTTTGAAAGTCTGCACGACGACCTCCTTCGCGAACGATGGCCGCCGTGTGGATGACGACATCCACTTCTTCGCAGAATCGCCGAACGGTCGCGTGGTCATTGATGTCGCCAACGGTCATCTCAAAGTTCGCATCTGCCGGCGACCATGGAGTTTGATCCAACCCTTTGACACGACACCCGATTTCAAGACAGCGCCTCGCGACGTGGCTGCCAATAAAGCCGGCAACGCCGGTGACCCCAATCGTCAGCCCCCCCAAGCCATCGTTCCTTAGGCCATCCGGCACCGAAGCAACATGGCCGCGCCGATCTTCGAGGCAATCGATGGTTGCGCTCACGAGAGGCTTCGCTCCGATTCGAGTCAAAGAGAGTCGATGAAAAGCGCCAGCGGACTTAATCGCCGTTTCCGGGCACAGAATTCGCATCGAGTCGCAGTTTGCGGCGACGGCGATGTATACAGCAATTCACTACTTGCCGAAACCCCAACCGAGCCAATGAAAACCGCTGGATGCTGCGAATGAAGACTCGGAAATTGCCAATCCGGGGCGATTTGACATCCAATAACTGGCCTCAATTTACCTAAAATTGGATTCCGAATGCCTTGAATCTCTAACTGGGCAATGGCATCATCGAATCTAGTGAAATAGGAAATTCAGGGCTTTTGGATCAGATTTCAGAGGCTCGAACGAAGAATCCGTCGAAATGGAATTCGGACAGTGACAGTTTTCGTGAAGTACGATGAGCCAAACCGAATTCACAGCTGACGAACTAAGCGCCTTAAAATCCAAATCAACGGTACCACGACTCGGTATTTTTCTGGGCGTCGCGGTATGCCTGTTCTGCATCGAAATGGGCATTCCTTCGCATCACTGGGGCTGGTTGACGTTCTGGTCGATCATTAACGGCTATATGCTGTTTTGCTGCACCAGTTGCTTCCATGAGACTGCCCACCAGACCCTTTGCGATTCCCCCCGCGTTAGTATCTTTATGGGGCGCGTTCTGGGAGCCGTCATGTGGGTTCCGTACAACATTTACCGCGAATCCCACATTCGGCACCATGCTTATCTGAATACGCCGGCGGATTGGGAACTTTGGCCTTATTCAGACCCCACTTGCTCGAAACGATTCCGGCGGATTTTCGTATGGTTTGATCTGCTGTTTGGAACGTGGATGGGGGCCTACATTTATTGCCGTATTTTCTTTCACCGCGATTCTCCACTTCGCTCGAAGGAGCTTCGGCGAACAATCAAGTGGGAGTTTGGCCTCTCCGTCGGATATTGGGGAATGCTGATCACGCGCGCTGCCTATCTCGGCCGATGGGATATCTTCGTGGCGGGATACCTATTCCCGCTGACGATGGCCGGAGTCATGCAATGCTCGCGGAAATTGACCGAGCACCTGGGCATGGCCAGCTATGACCCGTTGATGGGAACTCGAACGGTCATGGGCGGCAATCTCATCACGCAGCTTGCCAGTTATTTCAATTTCGACATTATCGTGCATGGCCCCCATCACCGGCATCCCAAGATCGCCCACGATCAGCTGGAAGAACGAATGTTTGAATACATGGAAGAGCATCCCGAGATGAAATTCCCGGTATTCCGAAACTACCGATCGGCCCTTCGAGATATGTTGCCACACATGTTTCGCAATCCGGGTGTTGGAATGAATGTGGGTGCGCCGCCGCCAGACTTCAACATGAAACAGGTTGAGAATTTCACGGCCGATATTGTCGAGGAACTGCAGATACCGACGGCGGCCGTTTGAAGTCACCTCGCTGCGAGTCTTCGGACCGTCACGGCAGGCGCAGCACGCCATGTACTAGAGTCCTTGCGTAGCTCCTTTGCGCCGGTGCTACCCGAGACCTTCGAGCGGCCCCGTACTGTCGCCGAACGATTCCTCGTTCACGCCCATGCGATGCAACATCGCCAGGTACAGGTTACACAACGGTGTATCGGGCTTGGCCCGCAACCGGCGTCCCGGGCGGAGAGTCCCGCCGCCGCGGCCGGCCAGGATAAGCGGCAAGTCTTCGCGCTGATGGGCATTGCCATCTTTAAGCGACGAACCAAACATCACCATGGAGTTGTCGAGCAGGGATGTCCCGCCCTCATCGAGGTGACGCATCTTGTCGAGGACGTACGCCACTTGCTCGATATGCCAGGTTCCGATTCGTTCGTACTGATCGCGGACTTCCATTTCTTCACGGTGATGAGAAAGGCCGTGAAAGCTGCCTTTCACTCCATCGAGGAACGAGAAATCGCGCCCCGTTTGTGCATCGCCGAACATCAACGTCGAAATCCTTGTCGTATCCGTCCAAAACGCGAGGACGAGAATATCAAGCATCAGACGCACGTGCTCTTCGTGATCTTCCGGAATACCGGGGCCGGGGCGTGGCACGTCGAAGCTGCCCTCGTTGATCCACCGCAGCTGCGGTCGCAGAGTCGCTTCCAGCCGCTGCTCCACGGAACGAACCGATTCGAGATATTCGTCGATTTTCGCCCGGTCGTTGTAGCCCACGCGACGTTGCAACGACTTGGCGTCTTCCAACACCTGGTCGAGCAGGCTGGCATCGTCTCGCTGTAACGATTTGAGAACCAGCGGGTGTTTTGCATTGGCACCAGAAACAACAGGAGTCGCCGAACCGGTCCGAAACAACCGATCGAATGCCAGTTGAGGGATTAGTTCTTTCGTGACGGGCGTATGCGGATCTCTCCAGGAGATGTAAGAACCGTACATGCGGGCGAATCCGCCGCCAATGTTATCGACGCCCGTCCGCGGCTCATCAAGCCCTAATTCGAACGTCGGTAATGGTGTCCGAGTCCCGATATGGCGAGCGGCCACTTGGTCAACCGATGTTCCCCCGGTATCCAAGTCGCGGCCTGTTGACCGTTGGACGTACCCACCGGAAAGCCAAGCTGGCACGGACGCCCAGTGGCCGTTTCGTCCGATCGTGTTGGCATTCCAGAGATTCTCCAACAAGATGAATTCATCCTTGAGACCGGCCAATGGCTGAAGCATCGGCTTGTCGATTTCGTAATCTTCTCCATCCCCAGCCGGTGTCCAATGGTCCGGGACAATGCCGTTGGGCATGAACATGAAAGCCATTCGCAACGGAGGCTTGGTGAGTTCCTTTTTGGCCCCGAATGACGACGAAGACATCGCATCCAGCCAGGGCAGGGCGAAGGCGGCACCGGTTCCCTTGAGCATTGTTCGACGTGAAATCGGCTGAGTCATGAATCACCTTCCTTAAGTTATTGACTGCCGGCTTCGATTTGTGGTTCTGTCGCGCTTTCCTGCGGATCGCTCTGCGCCGTCGTTTTCGGTCCTTCGACAGCTTGGCAGTAACGAAACGGCGTGCTCAGAACAACAGCCCGCACCAAGGCACGTGCCCGGAACTCGGAATTCTCAAGCTCGTCAATCAGCGTCTCAATTGTACACTGATCGGCGTCAAGAAGGCTACGCCCTAACGCGTATCCCAGGGTTTTCGACACCAACTGGCGAAGGAACTCGCGTTTTTTCTTTAGTAGGACCTGCTTAAGTTCTGCGGGCCCATTGAAGCTCTCACCAGATGGTAAAAGCCCCGAAACGTCGAGCGGCTGCCCGTCGTCGTCCTCGCGCCAACGTCCCAGGTAATCGAAGTTCTCCAGCCCGAAACCGATGGGATCCATCAAGTCGTGGCACGCGGCGCAGGTCGGATTCTCCCGATGCTTGAGCAACTTTTCCCGAACCGTAAGTTCTTTGCCGTCTTCTTTGTCCTCAGTTTCGTCCAAAGGCGGAACATCGGGTGGCGGGGTCGGTACGGGGCTGCCCAAAACGGTTTCCAAAATCCAGGCGCCTCGCAGAACCGGGCTGGTCTGTTTGTGGTGGGACGTCATCGCCAATACGCCTCCCAACCCCAGCAATCCCCCACGAGTCTTATCGGGCAGCTGGACAAATCGCATCTCTCTATCGGAGAGGCCATCGACATCTTCCATCCGATAAAACTTGGCGAGCCGCCGCGTCAAAAATGTGTAATCGGCATCCAGGAATTCCAACACGCTACGATCTTCCGCAAGCATGTGTTGGAATAGCCGTATCGGTTCCTCGCGCATGTCCGCGGCGATTTCCGGCGTGTAAAAATCTTGAATATCGTTGGCGGTCGGCGCGACCCGGCCCCCAACATCTTTTGTGCCGAGCCATTGGCCGATGAATGTTTCGGCGAACGCGCGCGACTTGGGATCGTCCAGCATGCGATCGACCTGAGCCAGCAAGACCGATTCCTCGTGCAATCGTCCTTCGTCGGCCAGCCTCGTCAGTTCTGCATCCGGCATGGTTTCCCATAGGAAGTAGGACAACCGCGTTGCTAACTCATGGTCGGTGATAGGCTGTATTCCCGCGGTCGTTGGCTCCCGCTCGATTCGAAAGAGAAAATCAGGCGCAACAAGAACCCCCTTTAAGGCTAACTTGATCGACTCTTCATACGGATCACCGCGCTCGACCGATCGGTCGAAGAATGCCATGTACCGTTCAATTTCGTCTGACGTCACTGGCCGACGAAAGGCCTTCTTCAGAAACCGAGCCAACTGATATTGTGCTGCAGCACGTTTGTCGCCTGGCACTTCTCCCACATCCAGTCCCAGCAGATTTCGATGCACTCGAAGTTCTTCAGCGGTCGGCTCGGAACGATTCTCGCTAATCCGCAAACGCGTGACTGCTAACTGGCCTTGCGTTGCCGATGGAGACTTTAGCGAAACAGCATGCAAGCCGCGCGTCAGCCTCACAACTGTTTGCAGCACTGGAGGCGATTGGTCGTCCGTTTCGTCCGACTGCCCCTTCATCAAACCCTGAGCCAACTGTCGGAACGATTCCAGAGTTGCATTCGGTTTATTCTTGGCATCACTTGCGGGATTGTCGCCAAATTGAAAGCGGTGAGCGCGGATTCCATCGATCTTGAGAATAACTGCAGTGCGTCTATTCGACGGCGTTGTCGCCTCGAGCGACACGGTATAGCCGCCTTCCTCAAACACCGGTAGCAACACAGTGACTTCGTCACCCGGCTCTAATACTCGGGACTCCGTCTGTTGCGGATCGGTCTGGGGCATGAATTCCCCTGCCGAGAACACCTTTTTGACTGGGGGCGTCACGATGGCTGCATCGACGATCCGCTGTGCAGCTTCCAAATATCGCTCGAGCAAAATTGGCGGAAGAAATAATGTTTCCCCATTGTTGTCGAAGCCTTCTCCGCCTGAGCCTTCTCGGGGAAAGGTCTCTGCGAAATTCAACTCGATCCCGAAGAGCTCCCGAATCGTGCGGTCATATTCGCGCCGATTCAGCCGTCGGGCGGTAATCGAACCAGCATATTCTTCGCCGGAACAAGCCGTCTCACGCAACCATTCATCGATCCAGTTCGCAATGCGAAGCCGGTCTGCTTCGGTGGGCTGAGCTTGATCAGCCGGTGGCATCGTCCGGTTGCGCAACTGAGTAGCGACGTTGTTCCACAGCCGCTTGGAATCGGCAACGTCCTCCGCCGTCGACGCCTTCAAAAACAGAACCTTGTTCTCGGAATCTTCCGGATGATGGCAATCTGAGCAGAATTGCTCCAACACGGGCCGGATTGAGGCCTCAAAATGGTCAGCCGGTTCCGGCTCGTCTGCGAGAACAACTTCCGCCGACAGCGCAAGCGTGAAGAATAGGGCAGGTGCAATCGCTACGGTCCGATACGAGACCAATGGCCGTCTCCATGGAAGGATAATGATGAGACGTCAGGTAGGAGAACTTTTATATTAATTTACTCGAAGAATCGCCGAAAATCAACGGGTCCTGCGGTGGGGTTCGTGGCGCCGCGAGCAACAAAGCTGTCGGGTTAAGCGGCGCGAAACGGCAACGAGCGGGTGATTGTGCCCTCTGTCCCATGATACTTGCGATGGCGCTTGAAGTGGCGGATCAATCGCGAACATTCAAGCTAATGATCGAGATCGACGTTCAATCGCTGTGCAAGTTCTGAGATCTGTCGCCAGGTTTCGTCAGCGACATCAACGCCTTGCTCAATCCGCTGCTGCCGGCGTCGCTGTTCGATCTCGCCGGGCATCAAAATCTCGGAGTATCCGGGCATCTTCTTGCAGTTCTTGATGTGGCTGTAGTAACGATCGAGCATTTCGTTGTAGGAGTCACTGGGAAGCAGTTTCTCAATATCAACGAAATACATCCATACGCCGTTGGCACCGCGGGGAACATCGTCGCGACAAACTCCGCTTCCCGAGAGAATGCCGGCGAAGACGTCGATCATCATCGACATTCCAGATCCCTTGAATCCCAATGCCCCACCCAACGGTAACAGCGATCCCGGTGGGTCGGCATAGAACTTGGCCGGTTCCGTCGTCGGGTTGCCCTCGGCATCGATGATCCATCCCTCTGGGACCGTTTCCCCTTTTTGGAAGGCGACTCGCAACTTCCCCTCGGCACTTGTGCTGGTTGTCATATCAAGAACCAACGGCCCGCGCGGGGTCGGCGCCGCCATACTGATCGGATTTGTTCCCAAACGTCGCTCGATCCCGCCGAAAGGTGCGACACCGCCCGCTCCCGGCGAATTGACCGACATGACACTTGCGATGCCATCCAACGCAGCCCGATGGGAATAGGAACCGAGTCGTCCGACATGATTGCAATTTCGAACCATGATGGTCGCAGTCCCTGCAGTACGGGCTAATGCAAGCCCGTGGTCGAGTGCCTTTGTGACAGCGACCTGCCCGAAATTAAAATTCGCATCGAACACCGCATACGACGGTCCTTCCGAAATGCACTCCACCACACCGTCGGGCCGAAATGTTCCGTTGTCGATGCACTCGACGTATTGCATTAAGCGAATCACGCCGTGGCTATCGTGGCCAACGAGATTCGCTTCCTTAAGTTCTTCAGCGATAATCGACGCATCTTCGGGGGAAACACCTGCGCCTTGCAGAACGCGCGACGCGATGCGGTGTAAGTCATCTCCGTGAAAAGTCGGCATTTCAGTTTTCGTCCTTATCGTACTCGTTTCAATTTCGGAATCGACGCTTTCAGTCGGCCACAAATGACCTTCAGCTCCCTGCCGAGAGACGTGGAACCGTGGCAGTCGATCCGAGTTTCCTAACACAATTGCGACCTAGCAACATTTAGTCAATCTAGGCGAATTGCACAGACCGGTTATTTCTCAACCAAGATTGATGGTTTTGACGATACTACGAAGAGATTTACCAGCGCGCGGCGATTACGTACCACTTCCGCCACAAAAGCAATTCAAGCACGGCTCAAAGTATGATCACGACAGACTACCGTGTCGAGTTAGACCTGTTCAGTGGTCCATTGGATTTGCTGCTTTACCTCGTCCGCCGCAGCGAACTCGACATACTCGATCTTCAGATCGCGTCGATCACCTCACAGTTCGAACAGTACTTGGGCGTTTTAGAGTTTATCGATCTCGATCTCGTCGGCGATTTCGTCGTCATGGCCAGTACGCTCATCGAAATCAAGAGTCGAGAAGTTTTGCCGAAGCCGGAAGAAGAACTGGAAGAAGTTCCGGTCGACGACAATCCGCGCGGCGAACTGATCGAACGCTTGCTGGAATATAAACGATTCAAGGAAGCAGCCAATCGGCTGCAGCAACAAGCGGACGAATGGCAGGAGCGATTTCCGCGGCTGTCGAATGACCGTCCTGCAACTGGCAAATCCAAGACATCTGACCGCATCAAAGAGGTCGAGCTGTGGGATTTGGTCAGCGCTTTGGCGCGCGTGCTGGAACGAAAGGTCATCAGTGAAGAGGCCAGCATTCGCTACGACGACACGCCAATATCGGTTTTTGTCGAACAGATTGGAAGCCGTGTCCGAGCCGAAGAAAAGGTTGCGTTCACGTCTTTGTTCGACGAGACATCGCTTCGCAGCACAATTGTCGGAATGTTTCTCGCGGTTCTCGAGTTGCTACGGCACCATCATTTTCGCGCGGAACAAAAGGAATCGTTCGGCGAGATTTGGATTCTCAAACCGCTTGAAAACGAATCGGGCGACGCGCAACCTGCACCATCTCAACCTGCAGTCGAAGAGCAATCTGACGATGCGACATCGGAATCGGGCGAGCCAGATTCCGACAGCGTTTCAACATCGCAACTGCCGGAAGACGATTCTACCAACGCGGCGGAATAGCTCGCGCTACGCCACCGAACTCGACCGAGTCTCGGCGGCTTCTGCATGTCGGCCCGTTTTGTTCACGCGGGCGTAGACATCGTTGAGAATCCAATGGAACAACAGCAGGTGAATGGATTCAACCATTCCCATGTCATCCAGCGGGACGTGGATGTTGTTCGCCGCTAATTGCTGCAAAGCGCCGCCGGAATATCCAGTGATCCCCCAGGTGCGCAATCGATGTTTGTTGCCCCATTCGACGGCATTGAGAATATTCTGACTATTGCCGCTGCCGCTAATCGCAATGAGGACATCATCCGGTGAAGCAAAATTCTTGAGTTGTTCAACGAATACCCGGTCGAATCCCTCATCATTCGCCCAAGCCAAGATGTAGGGGGTGTTGTCCGTCAGGCTTAACACCTTGAGCCTTTTGACGTCGTCGTTTGTGAAGTCCTTCGGATCAAGTGAACTCTTGCCAAGGTCTTCGCAAAAATGAGATGCATTCGATCCGCTGCCACCATTCCCACAGATGAACACAAAGCGGCCATCCTCGTACGCCGAGTAGATTTCCTCTCCGAGCCGTTCCGACTGGACGAGATCGAGTTTCGCAAACTCTTGATTGCAGCGATCGAGATATTCTTGTGGTGTTAATTCAGCCCCGAGCATTTGTCCATTCCCTCACTGGTTAATACACATCCCGCTGACTGCAGAATCGCTCGTCACGTCGAAGCGCAAGCGACGACAGATTCGGGCGACCGTCCCTGCACCGAAACAGCATCCATTGCTGCCAGAATTCGAGACGACGACGTTGGAATTTAGCACTATCTGCAAAATAGGGCCAGACAAAGCTCGTTCGCGGCAAATCCGCTGGCCCAGCACGCCTGCGCCAGGGAATTTGCGAGACGATCGGCCAATTGCATCGGGCAGGATGCAGCGATACGCTTAACAGTCCAGTTGCGGCCGTCATCAGAGAAGGATCCGGCCGGAGACGTATCGTCGGCAAGACGAATCCTCGGAAAGACCGAGCGAGACCTTCTCGATTGACTTGCCTGGAACGATGCTACCTAACCGTGGAGTAGAAATTGATGTCAGTCGCCGTCGACCAACCTTTTTTGCGCCTGCATGCCGACGACAATATCGCCGTTGCCAAACGAAGCGTTCCGAGCGGGACTCCGCTCGATTTGGGCCCCGAATTCGAAGGGCAATCGACAAATGAGGCGATCGAAATGGGCCACAAAGTTGCCACATTGCCCATTCGAGCTGGCACGCCGATCCGCAAATATGGGCAGTCCATCGGCATGGCAACCGTTGATATCGAACCGGGAGACTGGGTTCATACCCATAATGTCGAACGGGGAACGCTGAGCTTGGACTACGCGTTTGCCTCTGCCGTTCCACCTGACCCCGAGCCGATTTTGGGGCGCACATTTCAGGGGTATCGTCGCGAAGACGGCCGCGCCGCAACGCGAAACTACATTGGTATATTGAGCACGGTGAATTGCTCGGCGACCACGTCAAAATATATTGCCCAGCACTTTGACCAGTCTGTTCTAGCAGATTACCCAAATATCGATGGTATCGTGCCGCTAACGCATAAGGGCGGCTGCGCCATGGAATACGGTGGAGACGATCACCGGCAGCTCGCCGCTGTTATGGCGGGTTTCGCGCGCCACCCGAACATCGGAGCCTACTTAATCGTGGGGTTGGGTTGCGAAACTGCTCAAGGCGCATTTTTGGCCGATAATCACAACCTGGTCCAAATTACACTCCCCGGTGCCAAAGCCGAGCCGCTGCCTCTGATTATGAACATTCAAGATCAAGGTGGGGTTGCCAAAACGGTCAAACGGGGGATCGAGGTGCTCAATGAGATGCTACCGGAAGTCGATCGCGTAAAGCGGGAGCCGATTCCAGTCTCGGAACTCATCTTAGGCACAGAATGCGGCGGAAGTGACGGCAACAGCGGGGTAACAGCCAATCCGGCCGTCGGAATTGCCAGCGATCTACTTGTTGCACACGGCGCAACAACGATTCTTGGGGAAACTCCCGAAATCTTCGGTGGAGAACATTTGTTGACGTCGCGTGCAAAGACCAAAGAAATTGGCGAAAAGTTGATCGAGCGTATTAAATGGTGGCAGCACTACGCCGAAATGTTTGGCGTCCAGTTGGACAATAACCCTTCGGTTGGCAACAAAAAGGGCGGCCTCACCACGATCTACGAGAAATCATTGGGAGCGATCGCCAAAGGTGGGAATACGGCCTTGTGTGAAGTGTACCGCTACGCAGAGCCCGTGGCGAAGAAAGGGTTCGTCGTGATGGACACCCCTGGGTTCGATTCGACGTCTGTCACGGGAATGGTCGCCGGGGGGGCTAACGTTGTCATCTTTACAACGGGTCGTGGAAGTTGCTTCGGCTGCAAGCCGGTACCGACGATCAAAGTCGCTTCGAATTCACCGCTGTACAACCGCATGGTTGATGATATGGACATCAACGCCGGACGAATTCTTGAAGGCGCAACCGTCGAAGAAGTCGGGCATGAGATGTTTGAAAAGATCATTGCGGTCGCCAGCGGCGAACAGACAAAAAGCGAAGCCCAGGGAATCGGGGATGAGGAATTCTGCCCCTGGGCCATCGGCCCGACGTTGTAGCGTTCCCGAATGCTCCCAGGTGCGCCAAATCCCGTCCCAGAGCCGGTCGCGGCCGATCGAATTCCGGCCCATTTGCGCACATACGATCAGATGGGGTTTGATGTAGAAGGCAGTGCGGCGCCTGGTCTTTTCTTGGGAGGCTTCAATCGCAGTGAAGTGGATTCGCCAGCCCAATGATCTCAAGAATCGTCATTACGATTTACCAAATATATACTTAAGACTATTCACAACCAAAAGAATGTGAACACACGATCAGAAAAATCATGCCCGTACAACAGGAAAATTCGTTAGTTTCCGAATAACCGCTACAGATTACCAACTTACCCAACCGATACTACCCGCAGGTCCGTCCTCTTGCGCTCCCATTGGAGGGAGTGACGGGAGTCACAAGTGAGTGCCGTTTGTCAAGGACTTACTGATGCGGGTACAGCCCTGGTTAACACCGATTCTCAGCCTGTTGCTTCTCGTTTCGTACGCTCGAAATGCACAAGCACAGGTGGTTCCTGGCATGCAAACTTCGGCGGTTCATAGCGTCGGCAACTTAGGATCGACTGAGATGCCTTACGCGGGACTGCCGCCCGGATATACCGGGGGAAACCAAGGATTTGTCCACGCGGCAGGCGGGGCGCCCGACGGGGCGCAACCGTGGCCAACGATAACTCCTTACGATCCGATGTTTAGCCAGCATTATACGGAGAATGGCCTCTGGCACCGTATTACAAATAATTCCAAAAGCTACTGGGCGACATTCGATTACATTCGCACGATTTCGAAGGGCCCCCACGGAATCGTCGGTGCCGAGTCAGGTGTGCAATCTTACAAAGATGAATTCTTGCCCATCATCTCGAATGCCCCGATCAGCGACCAAGCCACAGCTGATCAGTTCCGCGGAACCAATACCATGAACCTGACCAACTCCATTGGTCAGTTCGCAGCCGGCGTTCCTCAGTTCAACTACTACAACTGGCAGAACTCCAGCCAGCTCGGTAAGAACCGTAGCGATGGCCTGCGACTGCGAGCAGGGTTCTTCAATCCCGATGACAGTGGATTGAGTTTGGAGTTGTTGTGGTCCGCCCGAGATCCCAATACCTGGTCGGTAAGGACTCGGTCAGCAATCAACACCACTGCACTGAACTACTCGAATCTCGATTTTTCCGGTAATGATCCCAGAGACTATGAAGCGACACTGCTGCGTGTTTTGAACTCGCCGACTGGATTTCTGACGGATGTCGCGCCGCTGGATTTGGAAGAGATTATCGAGACGACTCTGAAGAACCTCCGCGGTCTTCCCGTATTTGACGGGTCCTTCGCTGGAACGACCATTCCATTCGACTTGGAATTCACCATCGAACACAGCGCCGAACAGTATGGTGCCGTGGCATCTTGGTATGCGACACCAATTGTCCGCAAGAAGGGCTTGCTCGTGCGTCCGTTAGTCAGTGTGCGATACTTCAACTTGGGAGAACAATTCCGATTCCGAGGTCGGGATAGCGGTCTCGTCTATGACAACCAGCAGACGCTGGGCGATCCGTTGATTCCCGGCTTGAAACTGCACCCAGTGCCGAATGGACTGGACGACAACACCGATGGCATCATCGACAATGCAGGTGACTCGGAAGCCGGCGGCGGGGCCGGCGGCGGAGCGGCAGTCGACGCCGTGCAGTTTGACGAGTTCAAGATTGCAGTGGCTCCGTACACCGCCTATCTGAACGCCGAGACGCGAACACATCTGGCCGGTCCGGAAGTCGGTTTGCGATACGACTTAGGTAGCGACCATTTCAAGTTCTGGGGCCAAACCAAGGTCGCCTTGTTGGCCAACCATGAGACGACGAGGATCGAAGGTGACAACATCGGAGCCGCCACCAAAGGCGACTTGCTCAACCCAACACCGACGAACGCGACACCGAACAAGTTCAGCGACAAAGAAGACCACAACCATGTCTCCCCGATGTTCGAACAGGGAATTTACATGGACGCCCAGTTGTTCCATTACGTCCCTGTGCTGAACCGGATTTCGCTGTTTGATGAAGCCAATTTTCAACTCGGTTACACAGTCGTCGTCATCGGCGAAGTCGCCCGGCCGCACGAAAGCATCAAATGGCTCGGTAATCCTTCACAGGGACTGTTCCCCAAGGTGTCGACTTCTCGTGAATCGTGGTGGACGCAGTACTGGAACTTCGGTCTCGGGTGGACGTACTAGAGAGGCTGACTGTCTTTTGTGGGCGTTTCTAGCTCGTAGGAGCCAGCGATTGTCTCGACCACAAGTCAGCGTAATACACTGTAGTGCACCGATCGCTCTGCTTGTATCTCGAATCTGACAATCAAACCCGGTCGGCGATGTGCGTTTGACGTGTCATATCCGGTGACTTCGATTCATCGCCGCCGATCGCCGAGCGACCGATGGCCCGTCTTCCCAACGATTTCATATCGTAGAAGACCATATTCAACGCCGGCACAATGATCAGCGTCAGAGCAGTGGCAAACACCAGGCCAAACGTCAATGTCACCGCCATCGGAATGAGAAACTTTGCTTGAAAGCTGGTTTCAAACATCAACGGGGTTAATCCCGCAACCGTGGTTAAGGTCGTCAGCAGAATCGCCCGAAGTCGTAGCTTTGCTCCCTCGATGTTCGCCTCGAACTGCGACATGCCACGAGCGATTCTTTTGTTGATAAAGTCGACCAAGACCAGCGAGTCATTCACCAGAATTCCCGAAAGCGCCACAAGCCCGATCCAACTCAAGATTGTCATCGGGTTGTCGGTCGCCCAATGGCCCACGACCGCGCCCAAAAAACCAAACGGGATCGCTGACATGACAACCAACGGCTGCAGGTAGGACCGAAAAAGTCCTGCCAGCATCATGTAGATCATTAGGAGTGCCACTGGGAACGCATACTTCAGCGCACTGAACGATTTCGTCTGTTCTTCGTGGCTTCCGAGAAATTCGATTCTCACCCCGGGATGCTTCGGTCGAATCTCGTTTTCGAACGTTTCTCGAACTCCGGCAAGGATCATGTCCGTCTGGCCGACTTCCTGATCAACCGCCCCGTAAACCGAGACGGATCGCTGTTGTCGGCTCCGATGAATCGTGGTGAAGCTGTCCGCCTCGACCAAATAGGCGACTTCACTGAGCGGTACCCATCCTCGTTGGAGCGGATTGTTCCCGGTCGGAATCCACATCGACTCCAAGTTGTAAATATCCTTGCGGAAGTCTTCCGGATACCGAACCATGATTTTGACATCCTCGCGATTGCGAGTGATCCGCCGCGACTCGCTTCCATACAGAGCCGAACGCACCTGATTGCCAAGACTTCCGACGGTAATCCCTGTGGGCCGCGCTGATTCTCGCAGTTCCAATTGAACTTCGCGTTTACCTTCCTCGAAGTCGTCTTCGAGGTCGAATACCCCGCCGTAACTTGCGAGATGCGTTTTTATTTCATCCCCAACGCCGACAATTTCGTCGAAGTCGCTTCCGGAAACCTGAATGTGAATGTCTCGGCCGGCCGGCCCGCCATTCATCCCCTCCCAGGTCACGGAATTCACACCGGGAAGTGCCATCGAGAATTGGCGAAAATCGGCCAGCAACTCTTCGCTTGACCGTTGTTCAAGCGATTCGCGTTCATCCGCGGGTCTCAGCTCGACCACAAACTGGCCGAGATGCGATTGGCTGCGGGCTCCAACGGCGCCGTCGCCGCCAAAATTGACCTGAAGCGAGACATACATTTGCGCGTTGACCACTTCGGGAGCCGCATCGACATACTCCGCAAGTGTCTTCATTCGCGTTTTGAGTTGGTCAGCCGGTGTACCGACCGGCATTTCAACTCTGCAAATTAATGTTTCACTATCCATCTTCTGAATGAAGACCGCCTCGACGATTCCACCCGAAATCAACCCGATGGCGATAATGCACAACGAAACCGCAAAACTCAGCGTGACATATCGCCAACGCAGCGCGAAACGAAGAAAACGCTCGTAAATTCGAAGTAGACTTCCATGCAACAACCGCTCTTGGACGGCCCGGTACGAGGCAGAAAAACGTCGTAGCCAATTGCGGTGACGACTCGAAATTCTCTCGCGATCTCTTTTTCGTCGGGACGGCAAGTTCGAAAGGTGGGCCGGCAGGATCACCAACGCTTCGACGAGCGAGACGGAAAGTGCTGCCAGAACAACAATCGGCAGTTCACCCATAAAGTCGCCGATACGCCCCCGGATAAACAACAATGGCGCAAACGCGGCAATCGTCGTCAAAACGGCGATCGTCACGGGCCACATCACTTCCTCGGCACCGCGAATGGCCGCTTCGCGCGGGGGTTCCCCCTCTTCGATATGGCGGTAGATGTTTTCGCCGATCACAATGGCATCGTCGACAATGATCCCCAGAACAATGATCATCCCGAACATGCTAAGCAAGTTGAGCGACAGGCCAAAAACCCACATCACAATAAACGTGCCGAATAGGGAAACCGGCAAACCCAAGGCCGCCCAGAATGCGACTCGCCAGTTGAGGAACAGATTCAATGAGATGAGGACCAACAATAGCCCGGTCTTGCCATTGCGAGTCATCAAATCCAGTCGCCCCTCGACGAATCGCGCCAAGTCAGTATGCAAGGCCACTTCAAAACCGTGGGGCAGGGGATTATTGCGGCTTTCTTCATAGACTGTGGCCGGGTCGGCTTTTCCGGTAACTTTTGTGACTCCCCACGACAACCCCGCGCCGATCATCGTGAAGGGGCGCACATACCACGGCTTGCTGCGTGCCCCATCGAAGCCATGGGCATCGAATGGAGCGTTTTGTTTGCCCGCAACATATGCCTTAACAAGCGTGGCGATTTGAATGGCATCTTGGGATTTGGTTTTGTAAACGACGCAATTGACCGCCGGCTTGGCGTTGAAATAGCTTTCCAAGTCGGACTCGACGAAAGCATCTCTGACGTAAGCCACATCGGAAAGCAATAGCTCGCGTCCGTCGGGCTCGCTGCGAACGACCAACGACTCCAAATCGACTCCGCGTGATTTTTCGCCGAGTGTGCGAACGGCCCGGCTGGTCCGATCCCCTTTGAGTTGTCCACCGGAAATATCAACATTCGTTTCGCGAATCGCAGCAGCAACTTCGTCAAACGTAATGTTGTACTCCAGAAGCCGCTCTGGACGCACTTCGACACTGATTTCGTCATCGCGCGTCCCCCCGATCTCGACGTCGCTGACACCGGGCAATGTCAGCAGGTCATCGCGCATCGATCGGGCGGCCCGCTTTAGATCCGCTTCATCGCCGTCACCGAAGATTGCAACACTAATGACGGGCAACTTTGGCTCAAACTTCGTGACCGTGATCTTCTCCAGATCGTCGGGGAGATCTTCGATCGCGTCGATCTCGTTTTTGACTTCCTGCAATACGACGTCGACGTCATCAACGTCGTTGAACAGGGACAAAGTCGTGTTACTGAGACCCGAGGACACCGAAGAATCGACCTTCTCGACGCCCTCAACGTCACGAACAGCCTCTTCCACCTTAATGGTGACTGCCTTTTCCAACTCCTGCGGCTGGACAGCCGGATACACGGCCACGATCGCGAGCTTGTTCGGCCGGGTTTCGGGAAACATTTCGCGAATGAGCGTTTGCGAAAAGAAACCGCCGACTACGAGGACAACAATCATCCCCATGTTGACCAAGACGTGGTTATTAACGCTAAATCGTGGAAGTGACATTCCTGAATGATCCCGCAACCAAAATTACCACCGCACAGTAGCAATCATAGGCGCTGGGATTCGGCCTGGGAAGGATCAGGGGAACTCGCCCGGCTTCCGACCACGAGTCACACGGACCTGCGAAACACGGTCCTCTGCAACATTGCAAATTGCCGTCAAAACAGGAGCAAATGCTGAACAGAATGTCATGAGCGGCAACGGAAAGCTATGATGGGCGGAAGCGAGTGCCACGAAGATTATCACGAATAATAATGGAACTGACGATGGCCAAATGTGATGAGGGATATCTTTGCGATGTTTGCGGCCGCGAAGTTTCCGAGATCACCGAAAGCGACCTCTACCTCCGCTACGTCATTGGTGAAGTCTCCCTTCAGGACCTGTCACGTTCGCCGGAACGTCATATCACCTGCAATCCGGTGCAGGCCCAGTTTATTGTCGCTGAAGGGTATCCCGCCGTTTCGGTCGAAGGACCTTTTGACAAACGGCAGATCGATCAAGAAGACGTGCGGACTCGAGAATCGCTGGTGACTCGTGGATGGCTTCGACTGCGTGAAATTGCCAGTTCCAACATCCCGCTGCCGGAATACCCGCTTCCCGAGATCCGTACGCCGGCGGGCAACGACTGCAACTAGTTTGTTTTTCTCCACATCGTTCTTGGCTTCACAATTGATTTCTCAGTTCGATTGACGCGACGGTAACGGTTTCCCAACGGCGGACATATGTGGCCCGACACGAACGAAACACAGGAATTGCTGCACAACGCCAAGCGGGGCGATGAATCGGCGATCAATGAGCTCATGGACCGGCATCGGCAATCATTGCGTCAAATGATTCAGCTCAGAATGGATCGAGCGCTTTCCCAACGCGTCGATGCCAGCGACGTTGTTCAGGATGTTCTCCTGGAAGCGAACCGCCGTTTGTCGGATTACATCAACAATGCCGAAATGCCATTTCATTTGTGGTTGCGCCAACTGGCAAAGGACCGCATTATTGATATGCATCGTCGACACCGCGTCGCACAAAAACGCAGCGTCGATCGAGAAAGGCCGCTCGTCGCACGCGAATTCGCCGACCGTTCTTCGATCGATCTGGCCCAGCATTTGCTCGATCGAGAATTGACTCCGGCAGCGGCCAATATTCGGCGTGAATTGGAACAACGATTTTTCGCAGCCCTGGAACAGACCAACGACGAAGATCGGGAGATCATCATCATGCGGCACTGCGAACAACTCAGCAACAGCGAAGTCGCCATCGCATTAGGGATGACTCCCCCCGCTGCCGGGATGCGCTATCTGCGGGCAATCCGAAGATTGCGTGCACTACTCGGAGAGAACAATTCGACGGGTGAAACGGAATTCAACGATGCCACTTCTCCAAACCCCTGACCGATCCGCGTTTCTCAGCCAAACGAAGTCATGACAGGCGACAGTCCCTTAAACCTCGAATCTGATTCCGATGCTGGCGATCAAAAAATCGCCGACATCCTCGATCGATTGCTCGCTGAAGCACGGTCGGGAAAAGCCGTCGATATCGACGAAACGCTTCGAAAGCATCCCGAGTTTGCAGATGAGGTTCGGGAATTGTGGGCAACGGCGATGATCGCAGAAAACTTTGGGCAGATTTCGGCGGTCGACTTAGACATCACGGAAGATTCCCCAGGTTTTGACTCGAATCGCCCCGAACCGCCTGACTGCGATGACATTCCCCAGAGAATCGGAGAATACGAACCGATCGAAATTATCGGTCGCGGCGGAATGGGAATCGTTTACCGGGCTCGGCAACAAACACTCGACCGGACAGTTGCACTTAAAATGTTGCTGCGCGGCGCGCTGGCCTCTCCGTCAGATGTGGCCAGATTTCGCGCCGAAGCGGAATCAGCCGCCCGTTTGAATCACCCAAACATCGTTCCCGTATACGACGTGGGAGAGATCGGCGAGCAACCGTACTTTACGATGAAGTTTATTCCGGGGACGACGCTCACTCATCGCCTTGCCGATGGTCCCTTGCCGGCACGCCAGGCAGCCGAGTTGCTCATTCCCATTTGCCGTGCGGTCGCCGATGCCCATTCCCATGGCGTGCTGCATCGGGACTTGAAGCCATCAAATATCCTGATCGATACCGAGGGTCGACCGTACGTGTCTGACTTTGGTTTGGCCAAGCGGATTGCGATTGAGCCGGACCAGAAAGACGACCGCGACGCTTCCGCGTCGCATGCAGCCATTACTCAAAGCGGCGCCATTGTGGGGACACCTGGCTATTTGGCACCGGAGCAGGCTGCCGGCAATCGTGGACAACTAAGCCCCTCGACCGACGTGTACAGTTTGGGGGCCATTTTGTACGCAATGACTACTGGGCATCCGCCGTTTCAGGCCGCATCCCCGATTGATACGGTTTTGATGGTGCTCGAACAGGATCCGGCCCCACCACGATTGCTGAATCCGGCAGCCGACGCCGATTTGGAAATGATTGCATTGAAGTGTTTGCAGAAGCCACAGGATCTGCGGTATGCCAATGCCAACGCGCTTGCCGACGACTTGGAAGCTTACCTTTCAAACGAACCAATCTCGGCACGCTCGTCTCAATTCACACAAATCATCAGCCGGGCATTTCGAGAAACACATCATGCCGCTGTACTGGAAAATTGGGGCCTATTGTGGATGTTGCACAGCCTGGTACTGCTCGTGCTTTGCTTAGTCACCAACGGATTCTTACTGGCAGGAGTTTCGTCACGACTGCCTTATCTCGCATTGTGGGTAATCGGCCTGGGAATCTGGGCGGGCGTCTTCTGGAATTTGCGACACCGCGCCGGGCCAATTACGTTCGTCGAGCGCCAAATTGCGCACATCTGGGCGGGCAGTATGGCGTGCAGTACGCTGCTGTTTGCTGTCGAAGCGATCCTCGACTTACCGGTCCTTGAGCTGTCTCCGATTCTGGGACTCGTGAGTGGTGTGGTGTTTCTGGTGAAGGCAGGAATTCTTAGCGGATCGTTCTATATCCAAGCCGCAGCATTATTTGCAACGGCGCTTGTGATGGCCGCGATTCCCAGATGGGGCCTACCGAATATCGGCATCGCGCTATTT
>JANQRQ010000186.1 GCA_028284485.1 Planctomycetaceae bacterium
CGATGACAGCCGGCATTTGATTGGAGTCGAACAGATGCAGCAGATGAAACCGGGAAGTCTGCTCGTCAATACGGCGCGGGGAGCGGTCGTTGATACTAATGCGCTAATCGACTGTTTAAGCGATGGCCTCGTCGGCGGTGCTGCGCTCGACGTTTTCGAATCCGAGCCAATTCCGGCCGATCACCCGCTACTGAAATGCGAACAGGTTGTCCTGACTCCGCACAGTGCCGACCAAACGCCGGAAGGAATCGACTTGCTCAATAAAGGATGTGTCGAAAACGTCATCGCCTATTTCCATGGCCAACCACAAAACGTGGTGACTTAGTTGTCCGACAACTCACAAATGGCGGACATGGTATGCGTTGGTCTTGATCGGGGCGGCACTTTTCGATTCTCGATTTTCAATTCGTTGAGGAATGAGCAAACGGCAATGCAATCGATCAATAAATTGAATTGTTGTTGACCTTCTCATTTGTCATAAATCTCGCCAGGACGTTGATGGAATGGACGCATTGATTTCTTGAATCGCAGGTGGCCTCAGTCCGTGTTTTCGGACTCGTCCAAGAGAAAAGATGTGGCGGATGCGACACAATCGGCGGTCGAAGTGAAACGTTCGAACGGTTGATCCGACATCAATGTCTGGTAACGCTTGAGACGTTCTTCAGTTTCCTCGATTGTTACGTCGGGATCCGTTGCCTTGGCGTTTTCCCAAACCTGCGGAAGCGGCTGATCGAGCCAGAACATGGCTTCTTTGGCATCGTGAAAGCTGGCTGATATTTCGTTTCGCAGGATGTCCCGAATAAGCACTCGAAACAATGGATGGCCGACGATTGCTCCTTGAACAACGATCGCGCCATTCAACGATTCCTCTGCAAGATTTGTCATCGATCGAAAAACCGCAGAGTACAGCGGGTCGTGATGATTCGGATTCTGCAATTCGCCGATCCAGAATGACCAATCGCTGAAATCCCCTTCTCGACCGGGAAAATACGATGGTCCGGCTTCTCTGAGGACGATGTCGGCATGAATGCAACTGGCATGAACGAACAACCGAGAAACCGCACTTCTTCTGCATCCATCCGAATCGCCAGCAAGAAATAGAATCAATGGCTTCATGAAACCCTCGTGAACTTTCCAAGAATTCGAACAAGGGGCCGTTGGAACCTAGCTTCACACATTACCTGTCATCCGATAAAACTTTATCCGCTCGCGGCTGGATTCGATGGGGACCCCAGCAGTTACGCCAAAACGATTCTGCCAACTGAGATGGCTAGCAAGTCTTCTGGAAGTTGGTTCTCGCCTCTGCCGGTCAAATAAGACGACCGAATTGCTATCGGTACCGGTGCCTAAAAAGTCGTGCTTTAAAAGATGTGCAACTCTGAGGCAACATCATTCTTCCGCGGTCTACCGACAGACTCGATACAACTATCCGAATCGTTCTTCCGTCCAGGGATCGCCGTGATTGTGGTACCCACCTCGTTCCCAGTACCCGGGTTGATCGTCGGAGACGAATTCGATCGCCTTAATCCACTTGGCACTTTTCCAGGCATAAAGTCTGGGGACCATTAACCGCACCGGCCCCCCGTGGTCTGCCGAAATCGGTTCGCCATCGTGCAGGTCAGCCAGCAGGGCATCTTCCTCTGCAAAGTCCTCCAGGGGTAGGTTTGTTGTCCATCCGTCATCGTAACCGGTTGCGATAACGAACTTTGCTTGAGGCTGCACATTAACGCGAGCGATTAATTCGCGGGTTGCGACGCCTTCCCAAATGTTTCCCAGCCGGGACCAGGTTGTCACGCAATGGAAATCGGAAAAGACTTTCGTACGCGGTAGCTCTTGGAATTCTTCCCAAGTGAGCGTCAACGGATTCGCGACCAGACCCTTGATCTCGAGTTGCCAGGTGTCTCGGTTGACAGTCGGCACGACCGAGGCGTGTAGAACGGGCCATTTGCGTGTTCGCGTTTGACCGGGTGGTATTCGATTGTCCTTTAAGGTGTCGGGGCTGATGATGATTTCCGAATCGAGATCGGCGGGCCCGGGAGGATCGCCCGGTTGGTACTTAGGATCATCGTGCACAGACGTCATCGGTAAGAGCCTCTCTGCTCCGAGATTTTATCAAGCAAGCGGGGTGGGACCGAACGAGGCCGTTATTGTAACAATCGGTCTGCCACTATTTGAGAATGCGGCGTTGCCGCAGCCGATTTGCGGCGAAAAATGGGTCATGTGGCGTCCATGTCTTACGAAAGTGGCATGGTGGCCAATTTCGGACAATCTGCTCGCGATTATGTTTGGCATTGCGATTGCTGCCTTAATTCCTTGTGGAAATCCGGTCGTAGCCGAACGGCATTGACCGGTTTTTCCATGGCCAATAAACTTTTGGGCAGTGACGACTTACGTCGTGCGCCCTCTGTCCTGTGCGCCCCACACGGTGTGGTGTGCTCGGGTTGCGCCTTTGGGATCTGACATCTCTGCTGGCGAGTTACTGACATTTTGACAGTCGGATTCAGTCATGGAATTCCTGGAACAACTTGGTGATTGGTTCAACGCGCTCACGGCGTTTTTCGAGCGGTTGATTACTCGATTCTTTGGATCTTCGAACGAACGCCAAGTTCAGAAGATCGGTTTTGATCGCGATAAAGACGGGAACGTCAGCATTGTTGCCGGCTCCGTTCTCGATCGCATCAATCAGCTCGAACCCGAGATCGAGAAACTGACCGACGACGAGCTGAAGCAAACGACGCCGAAAATGCGCGCCCGTCTCGATGCCGGCGAAACATTGGATGATTTACTTCCCGAGGTTTATGCGGCTGCACGCGAAGCGGGTAAACGCTACCTCAAAATGCGGCATTACGATGTGCAAATGGTGGGTGGTTACATCCTGCACCAGGGCATCATCGCCGAAATGGTCACGGGAGAAGGAAAGACGCTTGTGGCCACATTGCCGGCCACGCTCAATGCATTGGCCGGCCATGTTCACTGCGTGACGGTGAACGATTATTTGGCCCGCCGCGACATGGAATGGATGGGCCCCTTGTATATGGGGTTGGGGCTCAAGGTGGGTGCCATTCAATCACAGATGCATCCCTACGAACGGCAAAAGGAATACGCCTGCGATATCACGTACGGGACCAACAATGAATTTGGCTTCGATTACTTGCGAGACAACATGAAGCCGACTCGGGACCTGCAGGTGCAAGGCCCATTGGATTTTGCGTTGGTCGACGAAATCGACAACATTCTCATCGACGAAGCCCGGACACCGTTGATTATTTCGGGACCGGCTCAGGACGATGTCACGAAGTATTCCAAGGCCAACCGCATTGCGCAGCAGCTCAAGCGGGACGTCCATTTTGAAGTCAAGGAAAAAGAACACACCTGCCATTTAACGGAAGATGGTGTGCGCGCGGCGGAAGAACTCGCCGACGTCGAAAGTTTTTACACGGCTGGCAACATGGAATGGCCACATCTGATTGATAATTCGCTGAAGGCGCATCATTTGTACAAGCGCGACGTGAATTATGTCGTTCAGAATGGTGCCGTCGTCATCGTGGACGAATTCACCGGTCGTCTCATGGCCGGTCGCCAGTGGAGCGATGGATTGCATCAAGCAGTCGAGGCGAAGGAAGGCGTTCGCATCAAGGAAGAAAGCCAAACGCTGGCAACGATCACGCTGCAGAATTACTTCAAACTGTACAACAAGCTGGCCGGTATGACCGGGACCGCCATGACCGAGGCGGAAGAGTTCTGGAAGATCTACAAGCTCGACGTCGTATCGATTCCGACGAATCGTCCCTTGAGTCGTATCAACTACCAGGATGTGATTTATCGGACAGAAGGCGAGAAATGGAATGCCGTGGTCGACGAGATCCGGGAGGTGCACAAGAAGGGCCGGCCGATTTTGGTCGGTACCGTCTCCATCGAGAAATCCGAACTCCTCAGCAACAAGCTGAATAAATTCGGAATTCAGCATGACGTATTGAATGCCAAGCACCACGAGCGGGAAGCGGAAATCATTGCGCAGGCGGGTCGGAAATCGGGGGTAACGATTGCCACGAATATGGCCGGCCGTGGTACCGATATTATCCTCGGTGGCAATCCCGAGCATATGGCATGGGAAGACCTCAAACAGGACTATGAAACCCGCATCGACGTGCCCAAGTCTGTTTGGGACGATCGGACACGTGAGATATCCAAGCGCGAGGGAATGGACGAGGACGGTCGCGAAGTCGCCGACGTCGGTGGCCTGCACGTCATAGGGACAGAACGACACGATTCTCGGCGCATCGATTTGCAGTTGCGTGGCCGAAGTGGCCGTCAAGGAGACCCCGGTTCCAGCCGCTTCTTCCTCTCGCTGGAAGACGACCTAATGCGAATTTTCGCCGGAGAATGGGTCAAGAACATTCTCACGCGATTGGGCATGCAAGAAGGCGAGGCGATCGAGAGCCGAATGGTTTCGAAACGCATCGAAGGGGCACAAAAGAAAGTGGAAGAGCGCCACTTCGAAACGCGAAAACACCTCTTGGAATACGACGAGGTGATGGACGAGCAGCGTAAACAGGTCTACTCGTACCGGCAGCGAATTCTCGATGGTGCGAATTGCCGCGGACTCATCCTCGAAATGATTGATCGCCAAGTCGATCGCTGGACAAGGCATTTTCTCGAGTCGAATTACCGTTGGGAAACGATCGTCCAATGGGCGGCTCAGCAGATTCATCTCGAAATCGATTCGTCCAGCATTCGTGATATGGATCAAAAGCAGCTCGAGGAGTACCTGCGCGACGAATCGTTGCGGCAGGCGGAAGATTTAATTCTCGAGCAAATCGAAGAGAATCTCCCTGAAGACGCCGAAGACAAACGAGAATGGAATTGGTTGGCGTTGTCGAAATGGGCCAATGCACGTTGGGGCCTCAACACCAACGATCGCGAACTTAAGAAGGTCGGGCGGGACGAGTTGTTTGAATATCTGTTGCAGCGTGCCACCGATGCCATTTCTCGGTTAGATCTCTCCCCGGTATCGGCTTTTCTCGATCCGACCTGGGGACAACAGTCTCTGTGTGCCTGGTTGCATCAGCAGTATGGATTGGAGGCCACTCCGAGCGAATTTGAAAACCTTTCCGATGCTGACGCGGTGGAGTTGATTCGCGATAAGGTCCAGCGGCTCTACCACGAAAAAGAAGTGAAGTTTCCGGTTGCGGTCGGGTTGAATAACTTCCTGGCGGAGCGTCAGTCGAGCGGAGACAAATACGACCGTGAAGGGTTGATGAAGTGGGCCTGCACCCGATTTCACACAGAACTCGATTACGAAGATTTCAAAAGTAAGCCGCGAAATGACATCGAGCAGCTATTGACGCAGTGTAGCGAGAAATACCTGCAGAACGGCGATTTTGAAGTCAAAGTCGATCAATGGTTGAATCAGGCCTATGGCGAGCAAAACGGCTCAAATCATCCTATTGAAGAGATTGTGGACAAAGATCCCGTCATTCAACTCACGAACTGGGCCAATGAAGAATTTGAGGCCAAACTCGACCCCGAGGAGTTCGACTCGCTGTCGCGTGAAGACGCACGCCAAAAAGTACTGCAGGTTTATGACGAGAGGTTCCGGCCGGAACTATGCCAGGCGGAACGCTCCCTGATCCTCGAGGTCCTCGATACAAGCTGGAAAGACCATTTGTATTACATGGACCACCTGCGTTCCGGGATCGGTCTGGTGGGTTATGCGCAGAAAGACCCTAAGGTCGAGTACAAGCGTGAAGGCATGCGGGCGTTCGACGAAATGTGGGAACGCATAGGACATCAGGTGACTGGTGCAATCTTTCGGCTCGAGAAGGAGAGCGCCGATTTCGTGGGATCGCTATGGGAAATTACGTCGACGACCCATGAGCAGGCGGCTTCTATTACAGAAGAAGAGAAGCAAGGTCATGTCGAACCTGGCCAAACTCCGCAAGCAGTGGAAACGATTCGAAATCGTGTCCCGAAGGTCGGCCGCAACGATCCTTGTCCCTGTGGCAGTGGGAAAAAGTACAAGAAGTGCTGTGGTGCGAATTGATAGCCACTATGCATGAATTTGTGAAAGAGGCCTCGCCGTTGGTGATTCGTTACCGATGAAATGAGGCGGCGAACAAAAAAGTTGCATCAACGTTGCCGTCAGATCGTTTTCGATAGGGGAATGGATGCCCTGGTTGTTAAACGTCATTTATTGTTTGCTCATCGCGGCGGTCGCTCCCATTCTCTTGTACCGTCGGCTTGTGCACGGCAAGTATCGAACGGGATGGAACCAAAAGCTATGGGGACTGTTGCCGCTGCGTCGTTCTGATCGGCCATTGATTTGGCTGCACGCAGTTAGCGTTGGCGAAGTGTTGCAACTTCAAACGGTCGTCCAAGAGTTACAATGTCGGCTCAGCGGCTGGGATTTCTTGATTACCACAACGACCTCGACCGGGTACGCCGTCGCGAAAAGGGAATTCCCTGCGTTTCAAGTTTGCTATTTTCCTCTCGATTTTTCCTGGACTTGCCGCCGGGCGCTCAGCCGCGTTCAGCCCGATGCCGTTGCTCTCGTGGAGTTGGAAATCTGGCCAAACTTCATCTCGGCAGTACATCGGGCCGGTATTCCTTTGTTTCTCATCAACGGCCGCGTTAGCGAGCATAGCTATCGGGGTTACAAGCTCTTAAGACCGCTGCTTAAGCGTCTGCTTTCCAGGTTTGATTTGCTGGCCGCTCAGAACGAGACATACGCCGACCGGTTAACCGCATTGGGAGCAGATTCCCGCAACGTTCATGTCACCGGTTCCGTGAAATTCGATCGCGTGGAAACCGATCGGAGCAACGAGCGGACGACGCAACTCCGCAAGTCGCTAATGATCGATTCGGATATGCCCGTTTTTGTTGCTGGAAGCACACAGGCACCGGAAGAGGAGTATGCCATCGACGCCTGGCTCGCCGTTCGCGAGACGCATCCTCGGTTGCGGCTAGTCATCGCACCAAGACACCAGGAACGTTTCGAAGAAGTCGCTTCTCTGATCAGTAGCCGTGGTTTGCCACTCGTTCGGCGGAGCGCGGCTTCTGGTGTTGCCACGGAGCCCCACGATCAAGGGAAGAGTGGGCCGTCAGCCGGCGGTTCCGAGTTGGAACTGCCGCCAGTCATATTGCTCGACACACTCGGTGAACTCGGAAGTTGCTGGGGGCTGGCGGATGTGGCATTTGTGGGGGGCAGCCTGACGCAGCGCGGTGGCCAAAACATGATCGAGCCAGCCGGCTTCGGGGCTGCCATCTTGTTCGGGCCCAATACATGGAATTTTCAAGAAGTGACCGATGCCCTGATTGCGCAAAGGGCCGCGAAGGTTGTCGCGAATGGTCAGGAACTTCAATCGGTGTTGTGCGACTTCTTGAACGACACTGTTTTGGCAAATGAAATGGGAGATGTGGCTCGCCGGTACGTCCTCTCGCAGCAAGGGGCGTCGCGAAAAACCGCAGAGTTACTTTATGCAAGGCTTGTTGCACCTGGCGGCCGAACGCAAAGTGCGGCTTAGAGCGATTGACTTTTTTCCTGGCGTTTCTGGCTCGTGGGAGTCGGCAATCATGGGGCAAGACGTGATTGTCGCGGCCCTAAGTCCGCGTGATTCGCTGTAGGAATTCCCTTTTTTCCCTGGAAAATGGCAGATCTGGCCCGTCTGAAATTCAAGGTTGCCGCAAATGACCTGCTCGACTTAGAATCACACGATCTTAGCAATAGCGGGGGCGGGGTGTCCCTGGTGTTTTTGACAAATTGTGCAGGAAGAATAAAGCATGGCGAATTACTTTTTTACCAGCGAATCGGTCAGTATGGGACACCCGGACAAAGTCTCCGACCAGGTATCGGACGGGATTTTGGACGCATTGCTGGCTCAGGATCCTATGTCACGCGTGGCGTGCGAAACCCTTTGCACGACAGACCTCGTGGTATTGTCGGGGGAAATTACAGCGAATGCCGACGTTGATTATATCGGGGTGACACGCGATGTGATTCGCGACATTGGATACACCAGCGACGACATCGGCTTCAACGCTGATAGTTGCCGGATCTTTCTGGCGTTGCACAGCCAAAGTGCAGATATCGCGCAGGGTGTCGACCGGGAAGGGGCCGGCGACCAGGGGCTGATGTTTGGCTACGCCTGCAATCAAACCGAAGAATACATGCCGATGCCGATTGCGATGTCGCACCGCATTCTCAATCGATTAACTGAAGTCCGACAAAAAGGCGAAGTTGATTGGCTGCGCCCCGACAGCAAAAGCCAAGTGACTGTTGAATATGACGGTACGACGCCGGTCGGTATCTCGGCCGTTGTTGTTTCCACTCAACATGCGGAATCGGTTGAGCAGGACGAAATCGCCGACTACATCATTTCCCAAGTTGTTAAAGATTCGATTCCGGGTAACTACCTGTCGGCCGAAACGAAGTATCACATTAATCCGACCGGGCGGTTTGTCATTGGCGGTCCGCACGGCGACACGGGACTGACCGGGCGTAAAATTATTGTCGATACCTATGGTGGCTGGGGCCGCCATGGTGGCGGCGCGTTCAGTGGGAAAGATTCAACCAAAGTCGACCGGTCTGCCGCCTACATGGCCCGTTATGTTGCCAAGAACATTGTCGCAGCCGGTCTGGCGAGCGAATGCGAAGTCCAATTGGCCTATGCGATTGGTGTGGCTGATCCGGTGAGTGTGCGAGTCGATACCAATGGCACAAACGAAGTTTCCGAAGACCGCATTGTCGAAATCGTCCGCGAGGTTTTCCCATTAAGGCCGTCCGGGATTATTGAGCATTTGCAGTTACGACGACCGATCTTTCGAAAGACGGCTCATGGCGGGCACTTCGGCCGCAACGATCCGGACTTTTCGTGGGAGCAAATCGACAAGGCTTCGGAATTGCGCCAAGCAGCCGGTTTAGGGGCAGACTTACCCGAACCCCAATTCGTTGTTAGCTAATTGCGTCTTCGTGTCGTTTCATTCCCGTTGAATGCCGGCCGCTACGTTTTGCGTCGTTGCATGTAGCAGGTTATGACAGGCCGGTATTTAGGGAATGATCGAGAAGTCCCGACTTCGTGGGTAGCGTTCGATTCATTGGTCGTTCGCTCAACGGGAACCATTTCAGTTTGGGTTTGTCCGTATGAGTATTGGCGACCGTAACCGCGAAGTCTTGGCTGAGGTTGGCGCCAACGCCAAATCCGCCGTAATTGCAATTTGGTCGATTGTCATCGTTGTCGCGACCGTCATTGTGTCGCGGCGATGGAATGCGAGCTTTCAAATCGATTTGCCCTCGATTGTCGGTTTGCTGGTAGCGGCCATTGGCCTAGGGTTCAACTTCAGTGCTAAGGCCGTTTTCAACACGGTGAGCCCATCGCAAAACGCCGCCGGCAATTGGCCGACAGCAACCATGACGGCGCTGGTCATTCTGGCGCCGCCGATCATTATCGGTGCCTGCCTTCTACCTGCAGGAACGGTTATTGGCTGGTTTGGATTGCTGACGTTGACAGCCCTTGGTTTTGGGGGCCTCCTCATGCTTGACGAGACGTGGCCGGTCGAGTTT
>JANQRQ010000187.1 GCA_028284485.1 Planctomycetaceae bacterium
ACGGTTAACCCATCAGGCTCGATCCCTGCAGAGGCGAGACCCAGCATGCGGCAGACCATATCTTGGTGCGTTTGCGGCTCAGCCTGCCGCAACCAACGCCGGGCCCGACGGACACGTCTTTTCATTTCTCGCTCGCGGCCCTCAAGCGGATAAAGCTGCAGCGACCGCATCGCCAACAGGGTCGCCAAAATCTCATTTCCGCCGACAGGCGGGCGAAGCATTCCGGGCACCCATCGACCGTCGCGCTGCTGCGTGGCCGCGAGATACCACGAAACGGACCGTGTCAGTTCGTCAGGTCGGTAGCCAAGTTCGGCGAACGTCCACATCCCCCACCCCAAGAACCGAGGCGGAACAGGATAAGGCGAGTCGAGTTCGTAAGATCGCTCGATGCGCGGTTCCCAGCTTTTGACCTGTCGATCAATGATACGATCCATAGTCGGTTTTTGAGTGTGGAATCCGCGATCTCTTGCCCAGGCGATCGCCACGCCAGGCAGATTCTGCTGATGACACGATACACAGTTCTTACGTACATCCAAAAACGTATCCGAACTGCGTTGCAACAAATTGACACTCTTTTGCACGGCTTTGGTGATCAGCCGTGCCTGATTCTCGCTATTGAGGTCAACAGAGCGGTACGGAATTTCGGGTCGCTCCGGCATTTCTCCTTCCGGAACTTTCGCCTTTTCGAGCAAATCAATTAAGCTGCCGTGACCGCGCATGCGGGCCCACGTGAGGGCCGTGTGTTGATCCTCGTTTGTGGCCGAAAAATCAGCGCCATGCTGTTGCAACAGTTTTACAATCGACGCATCGCCCGTTTCCGTATAGGCCGCCAATAACACAATCGGTGTGTCTCCCGGTTGCGAGCGCTTATCAAAACCAGCCTTGTGATCGATCAGCGTTTTGGCGATTTCCGATTGGCCGGCCATCAATGCCGCATTGAGTGCATGCCCGCGTGATCCGGTTGATCGATTCGGGTTGGCACCATGTGCGAGCAACATTTCCACGATTTCGTCAAACCCATTTTCAGCAGCCTCGGCAACCGCTGTTCCGGCATCGCGGACGACTTGTTCGAGGTCTTTTTGTCTTCTCGCCTCGGCGAGAAGAAGTTGTACGGTGTGCACGTCGCCTCCCTCGGCGGCGACTCGCAGCGCCGTTCGGCCTCGTTTATTTTTCCGGTTGAGCTTGGCCCCATGGGCTAGCAGTGCTTCGACCGCCGGTGATCCCGTTGGCGAGCCGGACGCTACCATAAGGGGAGTATTGCCTAATTCCGTCGCGGCGGTCGGATCAGCCCCCCGATCGAGAAGTAATTCAACCTTCGCTGAATCTGAAGCACCCCAAATCAATGCCGTCACACCTCGCTTATTCGCCGCGTTTGGATCAGCGCCGTGCCGCAGCAGCAAGTCCAACATCTTCGCGTTGCCATGCAGAGCGGCATACATCAAAGGCGTCGTACCGGCGTCGTCACGAATGTCAGCCGGAGCCCCACTTCTCAGCAAACCAGCCAGCATGTCGGCATCACCACGGCGAATTGCCTGAAACAACGCATGTTCCGTGCTGCGCTGCTGGCCCATCGCTGAAGTGCAGGTTTGGGCCGCGACGATCATGGACAACAACACGCCGAACCAGTTACGCGAAGAAATGAGATGGCGCATGCGATCTCTCCCTGTATGCCCGTTTGATAACACGCCGCGATCCAGCAACGCAGAGTCTTTACATACCCGGATGATTCGAAATATACCGAGGCCGGGTGCTCATCAACTCAACAATTGAAGTCTAAACTCCCGGAATGCCTTGGACAAGAAGCGACTTTTAATTCGAAGCGAGAATTCGGGTCGTCATAATCCGGTAAACAGTGCCACAACACCGGTTGGTCGAAGACCCGTACGATTCGCGCGTGTTTCTCCGTACTTCGCCACGTTGACTTTGTCTTGGCCCCGCGCTTTCGTGTATCATGGTGGGGAGACCTTCACGGGCAACAACTCGTGATGAACGCGGGCATTGAGGGTAATGTCCGTCAGCGCGTTTTTGAGCATCGACATCTCAGGCGGGCGATATGATGCTACCGATCAGCCGTCGGGAAATGCTGGGGATTTCCGGTTTCGGACTGGGGCAATTGGCCGTTGCCGATCTGCTTGGAACAGGCCGATTGCCGGGTGCCGAATTGAGCTCGCGCACCAGCGTTCCAGTTCATGGAAATCTTAGGCCACGAATAACTCATTTTCCGGGGAAAGCCAAAGCGGTCATTCAACTCATCCAGAACGGCGGTCCCAGCCAGATGGATTTGTTCGACCCTAAGCCGATGCTGTCAAAGCTAGCCGGCAAGCCTCATCCGGATGGTGTCGAAATCCATCAACCGAATAATGTCAACGCCCTGCTCCCTTCGCCGCTAAAGTTCGGCAAGTATGGCGAATGCGGCATGGATGTTTCAGAGGCACTTCCGCATACAGCGAGAATTGTGGATGACTTGTGCTTTATCCGTTCGATGCACACGGAGCACAACAATCATCTCGAAGGGCTGAACATGCTGCTGACCTGCAAGATCTTTCCCGGCAGGCCAGTCATGGGAGCTTGGATCAGTTATGCGCTGGGAACTGTCAATCAAAATTTGCCCGCGTATGTGGTGCTCCGCGATCCCGATGGTTATACGGTCGGTGGGCAACAACTTTGGGCGAACGCCTATTTGCCCGCACTGTATCAAGGAGTTGAGTTTAGCACGCGCGGTGCACCGATCCATCATCTGAACCCTGCAAATCCTTTGCCGGCGGGCGTGCAGCGAGCCAATCTCGATTTCCTACAAGAATTGAATGCTGCACACGTCAGCGGCCGGCCCGGCGAGACAGAGCTGGAATCGCGAATTGAGAATTTCGAATTGGCAGCGCGCATGCAATTGGAAGCGCCGCGCGTCCTCGACCTCTCCAGTGAAACTAAGACGACACAAAAACTCTATGGATTGGACAATCCAAAAACGGCGAAATACGGAACACGGTGTCTCATGGCGCGGCGACTTGTCGAAGCGGGCGTGCGCTTCGTGCAGGTGACGACCAGCCCTGGTCAACCATGGGATCATCACAAGGATATCCAGGATGGCATGTCGAAAATTGCCGTCGAGACCGACCAAGGGGCCGCAGCACTGATTACCGATCTCAACGAGCGCGGACTACTCGACAGCACAATTGTGATGTGGGCGGGTGAATTCGGTCGCCTGCCGACAACTCAAAACGGGCTAGGTCGCGACCACAATCGCAACGCATTTACGATTTGGTTTGCAGGCGGCGGTTTTCAGCCGGGATTGCTCTACGGTGAAACCGACGAGTTTGGTTACAAAAGTGTCGTCGACCGAGTCAGCGTGGCCGACATGATTGCCACCGTCTGCCACCAAATGGGCTTGGACCATAAGCGCGTGCAATTTCCGCATAACGGACGATTGGAAACTCCGTCGGATGTGACCGTAACCGGTGCAAAAGTCGTCGGGGATCTATTAACAAATCAGGTCACCCAGGCCTGACGGACGCGATGACGAATCGAACCGACAGAATCGATATGTTGAATGATGCGGACAAGCCGATTCTTCCGAGCCGTCGAGTCACCGATACGAGAATTGGGCTTCTGATTCTTGCGGTTGTCGTCGCCATGAACAATTCTGCGATCGCAGATGACCCGAGCTTCGAACGAGACGTGCTACCGATCTTTACGCGATACTGCTTTAACTGCCACGGAAAAAGCTCTCCTCAACTCGGCCTCGATTTGCGTTCGGCACGATTGACGATGCGTGGCAGCCAAAACGGTCCGGTCGTCGTGCCGGGCTCCTTGGAGGAGAGCTTGCTTTGGAAGAAAGTCTCGACTCGCGAGATGCCGTTGGCGATCTTCAAGCTGCGCTTGTCCGACGAAGAGATTGAAACGATCAAACTTTGGATCGAAGCCGGCGCACCTTCCGAAAAGTCGACTGAACTACCAGCCGACGTTCAAGCCCAATTCGCACGATTCGAAAATGACATCCAGCCAATTTTGGAGAACCGTTGTGTCGATTGCCATGGCACTGACGAACCCGAAGCTGATTTGGATTTGACAAGCCTGGCGTCACTCATGCGAGGCAGCAAAAGCGGTCCGGTCATCGTCGAAGGGTTCTCTGAAAAGAGTGTGTTGATCCGAAAGGTTGTCAAAAAAACGATGCCGCCTCCCGATTCGGGAGAACCGCTAACAAGGGAAGAGATTGGCAAGATTACGCGCTGGGTCGACAAGGGCCGATTCGCGGATTTCGTTGAAGTAAAGCCACACGGCGACCCTTCGGAAGACTTCGCCGCCGACCCGACTGTTTCAGAGCAGGAGCGCCAGTTCTGGGCCTTTCAAAAACCGCTGGCTGAACATCTACAGAACGTCAAGTCGTCTGATCGTGTGCGTACGCCGATCGATCACTTTGTATTGGCTAAGCTCGAGTCAAATGGACTCACATTTGCGCCCGATGCGCCGAAGCTGACTTTGCTGCGCCGCGCTAGTTTCGACCTTACCGGATTGCCACCCACTCCGAACGAGGCACGCGACTTTCTGAATGATGACCGCCCCGATGCCTACGAACGATTGATCGACCGGTTGTTGAACTCTCCACACTACGGCCAGCGCTGGGGGCGACATTGGCTCGACGCGGTTGGATATGTCGACACGACTGGTAAAGACTTCAACCCTGTCGCTGTGTCCCTATCGGACGGTTACTGGCGCTATCGCGATTATGTTGTGGCCGCAACCAACAAGGATACGCCTTGGGACCGATTCCTTATTGAACAGATTGCCGGTGATGAGCTTGTCGATTGGAGGAATGCCAACAACTACTCGCCCGAAATCGTAGAGCTATTGACGGCAACCGGATATTTGCGAAACGTTCTCGATGCCACGAATGAAGACATTTCGAATTTGCCGTTTGACCGGTACGAAGCACTCTTCATGCTGATGGAGCGTGTCGCGACCAGCACTATGGGAATGACCATCTCGTGCGCACGCTGTCACAGCCACAAGTTCGATCCGATTCCCCAGACCGACTACTACCGTTTCTTGTCACTGTTTACGGCAGCCTACAATCCCAGCGATTGGCTGCAGCCCAAGAACCGCCATTTGTATGACGTCTCGCAGACTGAACAAAAACAAATCGAGCGAACCCGAAACAAAACCAACGCTGCAGTCAAGAAGCTACGCGGCGCCCTCGATAGTATCCGCAACCCGCACCGCGACGAAATCCGTGCAAGAAAACTAGATGCGCTTCCGGACGAAGTTCGCGACGACGTTCTTGCGGCCATTGAAACGGAAGCTTCTCAGCGAAGTGTCGACCAAAATGCGCTCTTCACCAAATACGAACAGCAAATCGCCGTGACCGAGGCGGAAATCGATTCCGAGTTGAGCGTTTTGGAACGAGCAGAGTGCCGTAAATTGAGCGGCAGCATCAAAGACCACGAGAATCGACTGGCCTCACTCACAGTTGGGAAGATCCAAGCGCTCTGGGACGTGGGGAAGCCACCAACGATACGCCTGCTGCACCGTGGCGATGTCGATTTCGCTGGCCCGAGAGTCACACCGGGATTCCTCACCGTGCTGAGTCCGCCGGGTAAGTCCGCAGCCGTGCCTTCGGCAGCGGCGGTCGGCGAAACAACGGGGCTCCGCTTGGCCTTTGCGGAATGGTTGACCAGCCCGGAACATCCGCTGACGGCCCGAGTGATTGTCAACCGAATTTGGCAACATCATTTCGGGCGAGGAATTGTCGATACACCAGGCAATTTTGGTGCATCGGGGGCGAGGCCCACGCATCCGGAATTACTCGATTGGATGGCAATCGAATTTATGAATCAAGGATGGAGTGCCAAGAAACTTCACAAACTGATTTTGACTTCGACAGTCTACCGTCAATCGTCGCAGCCACACATAGCCCCATCCGCAAATGGAGAGTCGGGCCCGAGCCCGGCCGATCCTCAATCCGTTGATCCGGAGAATCGGCTGCTGTGGAAAATGGAGCTCCAACGACTCGATGCCGAGGCGCTTCGCGATTCGGTTCTGGCTGCAAGCGGGCAGCTGAACCAAACAATGTGCGGACCGCCGGTCATGCTCGAAGCCACATCGAGCGGTTTGCAGACAGCAATCGACGCTGACAGCGGCCAAGTGAACGCTCGGCGCAGCATTTACCTGTTGGCGAGAAAGGCCAACCCGCTAACGTTTCTTCGGGTCTTTGATTTTCCCGTGATTGACGTCAATTGCACGCGGCGATCAATCTCCGCGACGCCATTGCAATCGCTAACTTTGATCAACAGCGAATTCTTAACCGATAGCGCTGGCCGTTTAGCCGATCGCGTTAAGTCATTGTCAGGAGAACTTGCATCAACGGCACAGAGAATCGAAACGGCCTACTGGTTGACGCTTTCGAGAAGCCCTTCGCCCAGCGAAGTTGCTGCGGCCAAGAAACATCTGGATCACTTGGTACAGCTCTATCGTGAATCTGGGGGCCGTCAACGCGATGTGCAGCAACGCGCGCTCGAGAACTTCGTTCACATGCTGCTTTGCTCAAACGAGTTCCTGTATGTGGATTGAGCTCGCCATTCGGCGGTGGACAAAAACAGGTACAGGCGCGGCGATTCTCCCAAGGCCTTCACGAATTGCCGACCGCATGAAAACTGCAGTTTGCTTAACAGCGATTGTCTACTCAACGAGTGGTCATGCGGCCGATGTGCCTGATTCGCCGTTTATAAATTCTGTTTATCGCTACGCCGATACGATGCTGCAGAAGGGCCGAGACGTTTTCGGTCCGCAGAAGACCGGGCTCTTTTTGAGTGCACTGGACCGGCACTCGTTGCTGCCGTTGACCGTGCGGCCGGCTCCCCCTGCGGGTATCCGTCGGGGTGATCGGGTCGGTCCGCCCTGGGACGCATTAGTCGGTGCGAATCCTCAGCACGATCAGAACTTTCTGCGAGTGCTTTATGTCCTAAGCGGCACGTCGGGTGAATCGAAATACAAAGACGCCGCCGATGCGGAGTTGAAATGGTTCCTTTCCAATGCTGCATCGCCGGAGACGAATCTCCTGGCGTGGGGCGAACATATGTATTGGAACACCCAGACCGACAGGCCAAATCCGACCGACGCGAGTGCCGTACACGAATTCTCGCGTCCGTGGGTGTTGTGGGACCGGTGCTTCGAACTCGAACCTGAAGCCAGCGAGAAGTTCGCGTTGGCCCTGTGGGAACACCAGATTGACAACCACAAAAACGGTGGTTTCGATCGCCATGCTGCGTACTGGAAGCACGGACCTCGCGACAGCATGGACTTTCCACGACATGCGGGCTTTTACATCCGTACGTGGGCCGACGCCTACAGCCATACAGACAATACAGTTTTCTTGCAGGCCATCGAAACGTTGTTGAGCCGTTACGAATCAAAACGTCATCCCCAGACGGGACTGATCGAGCACCGCCGCGGAAACCCCATTTACTCTTCAGCACAGATGTTGTCGTTGTCGATTGATTGCGCAGCAGCGGCCCGGCGCGTTCCCGAATCGCTCGCCGTTCGTTTGACAACCCTTGTCGACCGTGAAGATGAGATTTTCTGCTCCTGGAATCACAATTTGTCAGAAACGGGTGGTTTTGTCATTCAGGCCGAGAAAGCCACTGGGAAGCCGTCGGAACCACATAGTTCCTGCTGGGATGCTCACTACGGCGCCGCCACGACAGCGATGCTCGGAATGATGTGCGTCTCGCGTTATGAAAACTCAGGAAAGATCGGCTACCGCGATCTCGTTACTGCGGCAGCCGACGCCTATTTGGAATCGGATCCCCCAGAAGGCACCGACGTGTGGCCGATGACATTCGGACATGTCATTAGCGTAGAACTTGCGGCATGGCGTTCAACGACGCAGCGGCGGTATCTCGATCGGGCTCGTGAATTAGCCTACATGGCGCTCGATGTGTTTTTTCAAGACCGTGCTCTTCCGCGTGCGAGCATGAAGACTGGCCATTATGAAACGATAACCGGTGCCGATACGCTGGCGTTGGCGCTCGTTGAAGTTCATTTGGCGTCACTGCATATTACGGCGGTCACGGCGCCGGATAATACAATTGACCGCTAAACATTGCTCACGCAACTGTTGGCGTATTCGGCTGTTTGTCACCAAAATGACTCAGCAGTGCGAGGATTCCCGGCAGAAAGCAAACTGGCAGAACCCAGCCACCCGGCAGCACTCCGGAAACGGCGAGGTTTATCGCATAAAATATCAGCATTCCCGCGACGACCATGGCGCCCCCGATGAGTTCGTTGCGCCACAGCACAAGCATTCCCAACATCGAAACGCCCAGTGCGGCCATCATCGAACCTGTGGAAGGCGACAACTCTGACGGATCGATCTGATCGCCGAACACAAAAAACAGAATAAACGCTACCAAGAACAATCCGCTGCCCCGTGCTGACCAGCGGAGTCCCGACACCAAGCTTTCCATGATTGTCTCTCCTCAAATTGTCAATGGGTCAATGTTGCCGATGATCGATTTATGAACCGCCATAGAGGTTTCGTTTGCCGTATTAGAGCCGTTTACTTTTTCTTGTGGTCGTTTCTGGCTCGTGGGAGTCAACTATCAAGGAACAAAACGCGGTTGTCGCGGCCACAAGTCAGTGCAATACGCTGTAAAGTATCCAACAACTCGGTATTCTCAGGCAATCGATGTCGATCCAATCGACACGTTGGTTGAACATCAACAACGCGTGAATTGTGTCGAGTCTTAATCATGTTAGTTCTCGTAACACTCAACCTACTTCCGTTGCTGGTCATCGGCATTCAGATTGCATTCGATCTCGATCAACGCTGGGGAGTTGTCGGCTATTCCTTGTACAAAGTTTGCTTTCTCGTTCCACCAATCATCTATTGTCGCATTCAAGGAATCAGTATTTCAGACGACATATTCAAATGGAGAAACTGGCGAGGATGCCTCAAACCGGCTCTCTACCTGGGTGGATTGGCCGTTTTGATCTTTTGGGGTGTGTACTTCACTTTGGGCGACTTCTTGCTAGATAAAGGGATGATTGCAGGAAAACTCGGCGATCAATTTCGTGTGACGGCCGGAACGGTACTGCTGATTGCTCCCGTCACGGTTTTCGCAAATTCTTTGTTGGAAGAGTTCTTCTATCGCGGCTTCGCCTTCGGTCTGCTGGTCAAAAAAAACCGTTGGATCGGCTACCTGCTGCCCGCCGGCGTGTTTACCGTGCATCACATGTTGTTCATACATCATTGGCTGACCCCGCTTCCTTTCGCGATTGCCGTGATAGGGCTATTGACCCTCTCACTCGTATTGGAGTTCATGTATGAGAAGGCCGAATCCATCGTCGCCCCTTGGATCATCCACATTTTTGGTGATGTCGCGATGATGGCGATTGCCGTGACGATGTTATGGTGATTCGTTTTCGTTCCTTTCGAATTCGCTGCTTGCTGTCGCATTCCTTTGCCCAACTTCTGCTCTGCAGTACGGCAAAGTTTCAAAATTAACCACTCCTGACGAAACAACTCACTTTTGACCTGCAAATGTGCGCTGCTATACCGCAGCACCGCGCGGGATCTCAGTTTGCTCGATTTCTATGCGTACCTTCAGCGAGCAGTCTGGACAAATGATTTCCCCCAACGCTGACGTCAGTTGCCTTCCGCATTGCGGGCATATCAGAGTGATTTCGGAAAACCGTTGTGAGGCGGACCCTTGATGTTCGTTGTCGCCAAGTTTGTACAGCACTGGTATGGTGACGGTCGCGCAGCCATCGAGAATGCCCAACACGCCGGCGATGCGAAACAGCCATTCATCGTCAGCCTCGAAAATAACCATGCCGGAGATTAGTAGCGCCAGCGCAAAGATACTGCCAATCGCGCCATAGTAGACCCATCGAAATTTCGCCGCCAGTTCCGGTAGTGACAGCAAACACGCTTGGGCCAGCGAAAACGAGAAGATCCCCACGACGATCATTGACTTCGCATAGCCTTCGGAATCGAACCACTCAGCCCAAATGCCAAGTAGGAACATCACAAAGCCGACAACTCCCAGCAACAATCCGGGTATTGAAAGGAAGCGCTGCTTTCCCTTTTCTAATGCGGCCGCACAAGCCAGCGATGTCACGCTGAAGTACGATACGCTCAGTGTGGTCAGCAGGATCTTGACTTCCGTCTCGTTAAACTCACCAAACAGGAATGCATAAATCCCAATCAGCGCACTAATTACCAATGCGCCGATCAATGTTCGGAGCAACAGTTTTTTTAGTGGCAGATTGTCGGGCATCGCCTTATCTCCCGTGGATGACGTTCAAATCTGGCCAGAGACATTCGAACCAATCGGGTCGAATCTCAGCCCCTATTTATTGGGCGAGAATTTCAATGGGATATAACGCCAATTGCCGAAAGATTGGCGGAGCTGCGAAATTCCTTTCGACGCCAGCGGTAATTCGGCAGAACGCAATCTCCTTGGGTTATCACCCTTCGGCGAACGCCAGGTGAATCACCTGCTCTCAGTCCCTTCGCACGGCGGGATTGGCGACCATTTTTCGATCATTTCCCGAAACCACGCAGCAAAATTGCCGTTTTTCTGCAGAATCAATCGTGTGGGATTGCGAAACATCTGCTCACAAACGAGGATCGCTACTGAAGATTTCTCGGTACAGCCATTCGTGGCACCAAGTATCACGACTTCACAGAAACCGAAATCCACTCCAGCCGTCAGGGGTAAGTTGATATGGCTCGCTTTTTATGTGTCGTTCTGGCAATCGTAATACTTGCGCAAGGCAATCTCCTCGCACAGCCGCCGGCCGCCGAAGCGCCGACTGAAGAATTCGCCGATGTTTACGGCAAATGGCAGGCGCTGGATCAGCAAATCGACGAAGTCATCAACGCATACCGCTCGGCTGAACCGGCGGAACGAAACGCACTTGTCGAGCGTTATAACGACCTGGCGTCCCAGTCGCGAGAAATTATGCCTCGCCTGCGGGTCGCTGCGATCCGGCAATACAAAGCGGAACCAAACCAAAATGAAGACGTGACCAAAACGCTAGTCGGATTGCTCGCAAACGACGTGCGACTCGACAAGTACGAGTCTGCGATTCAGCTCGCCGGCTTGCTAATGGAACATGAATGCCCCGAACCGGTGATCAATGCATTCGCTGGCATTGCAGCCTATTGTATGGACGATTTTGCAACCGCCGAGAATCACCTCAAAAAGGCCGAAGAGAGCCAGGCACTCATATCAACTGCACAAGTCTGTCTCCAAGATCTTCCAACAGCCAAGAAAGAATGGGAGCGTGAACGAACACTCCGCGAACAAGAGGCCAAAACCGATGATTTGCCACGAGTGAAGTTTGAAACGAGTAAGGGGCCGATCGTGATTGAACTCTATGAGAACGAGGCACCCCAGTCGGTTGGGAATTTCGTGAGCTTAGTCGAATCCGGCTTCTACAACGGGCTGACTTTCCATCGCGTGCTACCCGGTTTTATGGCGCAGGGTGGCTGCCCGGACGGAACGGGGGCCGGTGGTCCCGGGTATGATATTCCGTGTGAATGCTACGAGGACAATCACCGACGTCACTTCCGGGGAACGCTGAGCATGGCTCATGCCGGTCGCGACACGGGCGGTTCACAGTTCTTTTTGACATTCAAACGGACGTCGCATTTGGACGGAAAGCATACCGTATTCGGACGCGTCATCGAGGGTCTTGATATTCTCGCGGAAATCCAGCGCCGCGACCCCGGGCAAGCTGGAGAGTTACCGACGCCCGACAAGATTGTGAAGGCCGAAGTCGTGCGAAAACGCGACCACGAATACAAGCCCACGAAAGTCGGCGATACGCCGTAGTTTTCCCTGGGCTGCAATCGCTGTAACGGATTTACGTTACGGCAAGCGAGCTTTTTCGATTTATCGAATGCCCGCGACTGCCCCCCGAATCCGGGCTTTGACATTGCGTGCTGCAATGCCAACCGCAGCAATGGTTCGGCCGGATATCGATGCGGGAAAGCAAAACAGCGTCTTGGCCGGGCGGTGAACTGCGCCCCAATGGAACTTGTAGTCCTCTGTCCCACGCAGAAGATCGACCCTGGACATTCCTCGTCGAATCGCGTCGCGAATTACTGCCAGTAACGAAAGGCTACCGGCCGAAACAGCCTCGCCTTTGCGCCCCAGACCGCTTTGATACGCGTAGAACCCGCTCGAATCCACGAGAACGTACTCGGCAGCCACTGTTTCGCCGTCGACCTGTAGCAACCTTAATTCGCAGCCTTGACGAGCTGCCAAAGCCCTGATCGCATCGCGGTGAAATGACCAAAACACTTCATCGTCAAATGCGCCCGTCCCGCCCAAGTTGTTTCTTCTCTCGCGATGCAGGTCCGTCAATACCTCATAAGCATTGAGACAATCTTGCGGCGTTGTGTTCACGGTCACCGTCGCCCGACCGGTGTCGAAGAATTCCCGGACCCAACGACGACAACGCTTTCGATGATTCTTCGTAAGCGACGACAGATACTCTTCCCAGCTTCCAGGTAATGGAATTGTGCAAGTGCCGCCGGATTGCTTCTGGACCAAACCGAAGCCGGATTGTTTCAAGCGATGGATGAATGTCGCCATCAGCGGGTCATCGGCATCGATGTCTTCCAACACCAGTCGATTCCACACAGGCATTTGTTCAACGATTGATGGATCCAGAAATGGCGATACGATCGAATCGATGTCCCCGTTAACAGTCACCGTGTCGTGATTTAGCGCATGGGGGACAATGATCGCAGCGTGATCACTGCACACCGCTCCGCTACCCATCCAGTGCAACGATTGCCCCAACCACGATTGCTCTGTGTAAAGTGGCATCAATGCAGTCAGGCGACCAGTGTGATCTCTTACGCCGAGCACACACAGCTCGTTGCCCGAATTTGACTGGTACGCTTGCCACCAAGATAACAGCCAATCGGCCGACTGCATGGGGGATGGCAACGCCATGGCGCTCCATTCATCGGCGATCGATCGTAAGCCATGGCAATTTCGAATGACGAACGTTTGCGCGGCTGTTGTATTGGATTCTGATTTGGGCAGGATTTGACACCCCCTCCCATCTGTATCTCACTTGACGTGGTCAAACACAGTACCAGATCGCGATCAAGTGCTCGAATGCGCGCATTTGAGACGAATTGATCACGACTGATTGGGGGGATTTTCAGTTCGCGACAACAAAGCTGACACTTTACAATTCTTCAATCGAACTGACGCCTTGCAATTCCATCAGGATCGAGGTTCGTTGCAATCCTGAAGATAATAATGACGCAGCGACATCGAATTCGTGACAGCTATTTCACCCATGATTAGCAAATCTAATACCAATCTCCTCAGCAGATTCCCCCAGGAAGTAAAAGGTGACTCTGGCTCGACTAACACGCCTTGGTGTCACCGCAATGTTGCCCTTTTGCACCACTTTCCATGCGAAATGGCAACACTTGATGCGTTTATGCACCACTCGAGTTGCTGTGCGATCAATTCGCGTGACGCCGCGACTTATTCATGCTCTGAGAGTTGGCCCATCGTCAGTGCGTTTCATCACACATCGGCCGCAACTCGGCGGAGCGCCAGGGCTCGCGGTTCCTGCTTCTTGGCGTGGTAACGAACGGCGTGCCGAATCATCCAACGCCGATTCTTGCAACGCGATTCGTCGTCACAGTCCTCGATCTCGTCAAGCCAGCGTTCACAGACATCGAACCCAACGTCAACATGATCCTTCAAGATGTCGCCCAAATGATTCGCGACCGATCGGCGAACGTACAATTCGGAATCATCCTTCAGCCGTTCCAATAGCGGCAGTGCCAATTGCGGGTCTTCTTGAAATTCACGAAGGCGTTCGGCCCAAGGCAGCCGTGGTCTGGTGCCTTCGCTCACGAGCCGTCGGACATGGGGATTGGGATCCTTCGTCCACCGCTTTAGCAGCGACAGGCATTTCTTGCGATGTGTGATCAGGAACGGACGAATGCTGAATTCCGCCGTAAACCGTTGCGTCAATTCGTAGTTGGCCTGCATCCCGGCATCGAAAGTGGAGACCCCGTGTATCGCGATCAGCTGTGAATGCGGCAAATAGAAGAACGGAGCCAACCCGTTATCTTCGGTCGCTTCGAGTGGTGGACCCATTGATTGGATTAATAGTGGCGAGAGGTCGCCGAACCTCGACGGCAAGTTCTCAGCCATGGCATGGGAAATATTTGCCGCGCGATCCTTCAATTCCAGCGCATCCAGTCCCTTCAAGGCCCGGGATCGAAATCGCTTCGTATCGAATCCCGGTACAACCGCGGCCAGCGACTCGCCAATAAGATCGATCAGTCGCCGCCCCATCATGTCCTTTAACGGCACTCCGGCTTCGATTGCGGATGATGCCTTAAATCGCTGCGAAGGATGCAGTCGCATATGGGCCTCGTGATTCAATCTGGACTTCGATGAATCTATTCTTCATTCATTGCCCGGTTCCCTTATCACCGATGATCGCAATCACCTGAAATACCAGTTTCGGAGCCCGTTTTCGAGTAATCGCGGCGGCCACTTCTGCGCGCAACCAACCTGCAACGCCGTCGAGCCTGTCGAGAATTTGGCACACATCGATGTCAGTTCCAGACGCATCAGCGCCCAGCACTACCGCAAGTTGTGAGGCGTCTGGTGCAGGTTCGACCGACACAACCTGCAGATTGTGTAACAACTGGTCGCGAAACTCGCCTGCGAGCACCAAACTTAGCGTATCGGCAACCTGGGCACAAAGTTGACGGGTCTTACGATTGATTTTTTTATGGGAACGATGCGACTTGAAGAATTCACGTGGGTCCACACCGTCGTCATCGTGGACTTCACCACAGTGCGCAAGCATTTCGCCGCGCGTCCGTTTGTCGAGTGTCATGTTTCCTCTCACTATTAGGAAACCGGCGGCGCAGAGATGTCGCCGGCAAACTGATTGATAAACGATCAGCGACAAGAGAGAGCCCGGCCATACTGGGGCCAGTTAGCAAACGACCCCAGCGATGGACGCAGGCTCAGTCAACACAGTCGTGCAAGCTGTGAATCGCATTGTTGGCCTCCTGGGGTCTCATTGGGGACGGGGAGTATTGAAGGGTGTCAGTCACAGACCCGTCGATCAAGAACAGACACGCAATCCAAGAACTGGTTCGCGGTAGAATGATCCGGTCGGCAAGCAAAAACGTAATTCCACAACGGATTGTTGTGAATTGGCAATTGGCGCATCATTTGATGGAGAACTCGCCTACCACCATAGTCGGCATATCATGCCAGCAAATGTCGGGCGACAAATCACAAATACCACCACTTTGACGATCGGATTCTGATGATTCGAAATCTAAATCTCTGGACGCGAAAGCTGCACCGTTGGGACGCTGTACTACCGAATATCCAAATATTGATGAAGACCGCCGCTACGACTCCGGAACAATCGCCCGGGCCGTACGGTCGCCGACAGCGAAATGCCCCAATCGGTTATCGGAATCGTCGGTGATGAGCCACACCGCTCCGGGGCGTGTTGATTGACGTTGACGGTCACCCGGAGGAATTGTGGCATAAAACTTGGGGGCGCCTTCGCGATCCATCCAAAATAGTTTGACGGCATCTTCGCGCTGATTGATGAAAACAACCTCAAACGTGTTTCCATCTGGCTTCGAAGCCGGCGCGGCGCCATCAGTAACCCCATGCCATCGGAGCCTGGGCAGAGATTCGTCGCGTGGCGGGACGAGCGGTGCGAATTCTGACGGGGCAAGTTTGCGAAGTTCGGCAAGGGCCTCACGATGCTCTGGCTGGGCCGCCAGGTTTGACCACTCAAATCGGTCCGCCCCTGTCTTGTACAGTTCCTCGTCACCGCCCGAGTAATGAATGTACCTCCATTCTTCGGTTGATAGGCCGTAGCTGCCAGGATCGCCCAAATAAGTCAGTGACGCATGCGGCCAATCGGCCGTCGAATCTTCCAGTAATGGCACAAGACTCGGACCATCGCAAATAGGGTTCGAGGGAAGACCGGCAATGTCAGTCAGCGTGGGAAACAGGCTCAACAAATTGACCGGTCGCGAACAGACCGTTCCCGCTTCGGTCCCCTCGGGCAGACTGCCCGAAGCCCCTGCCGGCACTCGAACGATCAGTGGAACTCGGGTACAAACACGCCACGCCGTGAATTTTTGCCAATGCTGTTTCTCGCCCAAATGCCAGCCATGATCGCTCCACAACACCACGATCGTGTTGTCGCGATTTGGCCCATTTTCCAACGCGTCTATGACGCGTCCGATCATCGTGTCCGCGAAGGCGATCGACGCCAAATATCCTTGAATTCCCTGCTTCCATTGTTTGTGGGCTCTGATATGCGCGAAATATCGATTCGGTCCACGGCGTTGACCAGCTGGAGGCAAATCCGCCAAATCATCTTCCAGGTAGCCGGGCGGAAGTTGAATGTCTTCGAGTGGAAAAAGATTGAAGTATTTCCGCGGCACAAACCAGGGCTCGTGCGGACGGTATATCCCGCAAGCCAGAAAAAACGGTTTGTCGTGCTGCTTGCTAAGTTTTTCACCGATCCATTTGGAAACGAGCCAATCGCCGCCGAATTCCTCATCGGTGGCATCCAGCGGAGCCCAATCGGTTTCGACATATTGCCAAGGCCCACCGCGCGGCAGGCTCACCGGCCGGTCTTCGGGATACAGTGTCCGCGGAAAGGGATTCTCGGTCTCTTTGGCAGGAAAGTATTCGTCCCAAGAGCGTGCATCGATGAAGTAATGCAAAATCTTCCCCGATCCGCTGGACCAGTACCCGTGTCGTGAAAAGTATTTGGGCATTAATTCAACATCCGGCAGGATTTCACGCATTTTCTGGCCGTTTTGGTAGAGGCCGGAAACATGCGGGGAAATCCCGGTCATGATCGCCGTGCGCGAGGGATTGCACGCCGGTGCCGCGCAATGGGCATTCGTGAACAAAACACCGCTCGCTGCGAGACGGTCGATGTTCGGTGTCAACGCTTGCGGATGCCCTCCAAGACAGCCGATCCAATCATTCAAGTCGTCGACAGAAATGAACAAGACGTTGGGATGTTCGCTGGCAGACTCGGCACATACACGAAACACAGAGCCCGATGTCCAGCCTGCGACAACTACGACCAGGGTGCATCGAATCAAAGCTTGCAGCATTCAATCGTCCTTCTGCCTTGGTGAAATCATGCGGGCGCTTCAATAATCGCAGAACACGTGCTTTCGAGTTCGATTGGAGCACTCGACCTGTTCGCTATCAATTCTTAGGGGGGTACGGCACACCATTGATGTAATTCAGGCGATCGTCGATGTCTGCCCCTTTGCTGACCGGTGAAAAATCCGATCGTTTCACTGGGTAGCGATCATCGAAGAAGTCGCGAAACCAAACTACCGAGTTGAGCGCTTCGGTGGCGACGACAGCGTCGTCGGTTGTATTAACAATATCGGTCAGGACCGGCTGAGGATTAATGTGTGCGATTCGCCCTAAAAACTCGGCCGCACGTATCCTGACAGTCATCGATTGGTCCTTTAGCAATCGCCGAACGTCTGCAGCAAGTGGTTCCGCCTGCTTTCCAAATGACGTGCAAGCCATCGCCCCCCAATAGCGGATCATCGGGTCGTCTGCGACGAGTGCCCTTTTCAGTTTGCCTTGCGCCTGATCGAATGGCAGGAGGGCCAGGTCAGCCGTATCGATCATGAGCGCAATCTCCCCCTTATGGCGCTGGCCGAATGCGACCGGGTTTTCCATCGCATGCGCCACCAAATAGCTTTCGGGAAAGAAACTCAAATCGGGTAGTTGCTTCAGTTTGTCTTGTAATCGCTTACGAAGCTCGGCCAACTTCTTGGCATACTTGGGGTCGCCCGCTAGGTTGTGCACCTGGTACGGATCGGCTTCGCAGTCATACAGGTGTTCGGCAGCTTTGGCTTCGAAAAACTGCTTGGGCGCGCCGGTCAGCTTCCCCGCTTCGAATAGATCGCGCCATTCCGAGTAGGCGAGCGCCTTGTAGCGATAATTGTTATTCAGGCCGTCCGGCAAATAGGGTTGGTAGTTGCGGATGTATTGGTATCGCCCCTTGCGTAGCGAGCGAATCAAATCGTACTTCTCGTCGAAACGGTCGGCGTACCCAAACGATTCGTCATGGGCATTGACCTGTGACATTGCCACACCCTGACCCAAGAACGGTCTTCCATCGACTTGTTCGGGGACTTCAACACCCGCGAGCTTGAGGACGGTCGGGCCAAAGTCGATGAAGCTGACAAACCCCGTGAGACGCGCGCCGATTTCCGCATCAACGAGGTGCGTGAAATTCTTGGGAACGCGAACAATCAAAGGCACGTGTAAGCCGGTTTCATATATGTACCCTTTCCCGCGCGGCAGCACGCCACCATGATCGCCAAAATAGAAGATGAACGTGTCCTCAAGCAGCTCATCTTCTTCGAGTTTAGCAACGGTCTGTTCGACGATACCGTCGATGACCCCCATGCGATCGAGATACCGGGCATGCGTGTACCGGAATACCGGTGTGTCCGGATGATGAGGCCCCAATGCCACTGTTTTCGGGTCCGTTTGGGTTTTGTCGTTTTCGTAGGACTTCTGGTCGAAATGGAGCGAGCTTTCGTGCGACTCTGGGTGAGACTGCATGTGGAAGAATGGCTGATCGCGATCTGGCCGGTTTCGCCAGGATGCCATGCGTGACGATTCATCCCAAACGCCGGGCCCTTCGACGGCATTGTAATCCTTCTTACTGT
>JANQRQ010000196.1 GCA_028284485.1 Planctomycetaceae bacterium
AGATTTGCTTTCCCACGCGGACGATGATCCGATTTCACGCGATAAGGCCGAAGATGAACGCACCGCGAAAACTCAAGAATGGCGCGAATTCGGTGAAACCGTAGGACGAAATTTGAACGAACTTGGAATTGCCGTTCGTATTCGAAACGACGATCCCGACGAGTATCACGACGAAAGTAATTACTCGTACATCAACGTCGGCTTCGACTATCAGGAAGAGGGCGACGTCAAGTTTTTGCGGCTCGATAAGCTCGACCACAGTTACTACAACCCCGAGCAACCGACAGAGCTTTATTACGAATACGAAGCGGTCTATGCCGCGGTCACCGAGCAAGCCGTCGCACGAGCTGCCGAATCGAACTCGGTTGCGATTCCAAACACAGACGAATTAAACGAGCTATTCGACCAGTTGCCGCCCTGGGCAACGTACGACGCATCCCGCGGCAAATTAACGATCGAGGGGCCGCTCGACCTGAGACGATTGGAAGAACTAAGAAACGTCGGACCGTTCGGGCCGTATTGGGTCGCGTTAACCAATTTACAGCGAAATGCGTCGATTCCGTCTTGGGGCGGTTTCGATTCGGTCTTTCTCGAAAGCTGGCCAGAAGGCATTTCCATTCCTGACGAATTGCTCAACAAGATCAGCTACGATCCGGCCGCGAATTTGCTGAACGTGTACGACGCCCTTTCATCGACGGAGCTGGAACAGTTGGCTTTGGCCGGCGAAGCAGCACAGTTCGCTGATTATTTTCGTGCCGTACAATCGCTGTATGAAGATTCTCGCCGGATCGACACATTGTTCATCGGCGGTGGTGGATTCATATTTCCCCGATGGATTGAGGCGAAGTTCAGTCCGGGTACGCTCATCGATGTGGCAGAACTCGATCCGGCGGTTAAGCTGGCCGTTCAATTGGAACTGGGACTTCCCCCTGACGAGGAGACTGCCGTTCGCACGCATATCGGCGACGCTCGCAACTACGTCGACGATCGCATTCGTGAGAACCGCGAGTTGAAACAGTCCGGCCAATTACCAGTTCTTTATGACTTTGCCTATGGCGACGCCTTTAACGACTTCAGTGTGCCTTGGCATCTGACGACAAAAGAATTCACACAAAAAGTCCGCGACTTGCTAAAGCCGGATGGCGTTTATCTCGTGAATGTCATTGATATCTACCCACGAACGGAAATCCCGGAACAACAGACGGACGCAGAAGGGAACTATATTGAGTTCTCCGGTCGCCTACCCGAAGAGTTATTGGCCGCATCGACCACATTCCTGGAATGGGAGGAATGCGGCGACGGATTTGATGGAATCGAAGTCATTCAGGTGGCCGACGATGAAGGGTACCGGATCAGCGTGCGCGGTGTAATGCCCCAAGCGCAGCGCGACCGATTGATGGAACTCGATCCCGACAACGAGGAGTATACCCAAGCGATTCACGAGATGTACGAGCGTTCGCAACACTCTCGACCGGGCCGATTCTTGGCAAGCTTTGCAAATACAATTTCCCAGGTATTCCCGTATACCTACGTCTTCAGTTCCGAGTGGGATGGTCGGCCGAGCGACGCGCGCGACACGTTTGTTGTCGTGGGCTCGAAACGGCAACTCGACCTTAATCATCTGGGCAGCGACAACGACTATTGGTCGGGTGCCCCATTTGCCTGGATGGAGCAAGGAACCCAATTCGGCCAAATGGAACATCTGTTGCTTACGTCGCGTGGCATGGTCCTCACAGACGATTACGCACCAGTCGATAACTTGCTGGCTCCAGTGTTCGTCGATCAGTATTGATCGGCAGGCGATGTTCAACACTGCGAGATCGCTGGCCGCCCTGGCCGTCGACCAACTCCGACTCAGGGGCTATTGACGTAATCTTCGCCGTTAAGGCTGTTGACGACGGAAGTGAGCCAGGCTTGAAGTGGCTGTTTCATCCGGCCCACGCGTTCACTGTGATCATCGGCGATGTTGTTCTCCTCAGTCCGGTCAGCCGCCAAGTGGTATAGCTCCCAGGTGATGGCTCCCTGTTTGCCGGTAATTCGGTGCAGTTTCCAATCACCGTCGATCCAGGCCGCATGCCCGGGAAACTCATCGCTGGGGAACGCGGGATCGGGCAACTTGGCAGCGCGCTGGCTCGATTCATGCGGTTCCAAATCCTGTCCGGCTTGCTGAGCCTTATGCAGTTCCGACATCCATTGTGCCGAAGGTGTACCGATTCCTGCGATGGGATAGCTCCAAAATCCCATGGGCTCGCTGCGTTCGTTCATTTCGTTGTCGATCAATGGAAGCAGGCTGACCCCGTCCAAGACGGGCTGATGCGGCGACGTGACACCGCAGATTTCCAGTAAAGTTGGATAGATATCGGATGTGTTACAACGGACACTCGTGATGCGTGGCGCAGGAATTCGCGCAGGCCACTCCAGAATCGCCGGTACGAGCAGACCACCTTCGTAGATACTGCCTTTGTTCGCACGATGTCCACCGGTCGATCCAACTCCAGGAAGACCACCGTTGTCGCTGCAATACCACAGAATCGTGTTCTCTCGAATTCCGATGGTCGTTAACGCGTCGCGGAGCTTTCCAAACGCCCGGTCCATTCCGGTAATTTCGCCGTAAAAATGCTGCGCTTTCTTGGGCTGATCGTCGTAAAGCGCACGATCGCTTTCGATGGCTTGATGTGGCCCATGGGGGGATCCAAACCATACGACGGCAAAAAAAGGTTGATCAGTCTTGCCTTGCTCTTGGATCCATTCAAGAGCGGCATCGACCGTTACGATTGAGCTTTCGCCGTTGGTTGGAACGGCCGTGCCCCGCCGACTGAGGATCGGATCGTTGTCGAAAAAATTCGGGGCGCTCAACCATTCGTCGAACCCATTGCGACCGGGATGCGCGGGACTGGAATTTCGCACAGAACCAAGATGCCATTTGCCAAAGTGCCCCGTGGTGTAACCTGCCGTTTTTAGGACTTCGGCCAACGTTGTTTCCTGCGGCCGCATCGGATAGCCCCATTTAAAAACACCCATGCGATTCGGGTGGCGGCCCGTCATGACACTGGCTCGCGTCGGCGAGCAAACCGGAGCAGCGGCATAAAATCGATCGAACCGCAAACCCGCGGCGGCCGCTGCATCAAAATTAGGAGTCTTCAAGACCGGGTGACCATTGTACGCCATGTCGCCCCAGCCCTGATCGTCTGCCATCACAAGAATGATATTGGGGCGGTCGGCAGCAAAAAGGTAACCTGTCGACAACCAACCACAAAGTGCAAGACATACGATTCTCATATCGTCGTACTCCGCGAAATGTGCACTCGCTTAGCAGAAAACCAATGTTTCCGATTGATGGTTAACCAAAGTCGCTTCTGACCGCGTCCGGACGGCAAATCCTCGAGATCTTCAACGATAAAGCGGTTATCATCGTCAAGCAAGCAATGAATGCGAATACTCTCGGCTTTGATTCGCGCGTGACTTGCGCCGTCGGATCAAGTCCGCTTGAATCGCGATGACTACCAGCAAATTGGTATTATCGATCGATGACAATCGTTGGACGAACAACTTCTATCACTACGGAATTCCAGAGGATATGTCATGCTCCGATTTCCTCGATTGAACTCATGCCGATTTGAGCCGCAACGTCGCTCACGAATTCGAACCTGCTGGTTAGGCGGCTTGCGGTTTGACGACTCGTCGCTCGTAAGGGCTGGGGGATTTTACCGATGGGGAACAGCCTGCGTTCTTCGGTCGTCGATCGTTTGCGTGGCGATGCTCCTCTCGATCGATAGCGCGTTTGCGGTCGAACCGCAGATACCTGTCAAGAAAGGAAAATCTCTTTATCGCTGCGCGATGGATAGCCAGCAGAGCGTGGCCGACTGGTCATTGGAAGGACCGGGGAAATTAGCCTTTCAGGACGGGTGGATGACGATGTGGTCCCCCGGAGAAGAAATGCACCATGTGCTTTGGTGCCCCCAGAATTTCCCCGACCGATACATCGCCCAGTGGACAATGCAGAATCTTCATCCAGAGGCCGGGTTGTGTATTGTCTTCTTTTCGGCGACCGGGCTGAACGGCGAAGATGTCTTGGACTCGTCGTTACCCAAAAGAGATGGAACCTTCAGCCAATACAATAAGGGACAGCTCAAGAACTATCACATTTCGTACTACGCTAACACTCCGAATCGGCCCGACCGAGCCATGGCGAGGTTGCGCAAAAACCCCGGCGCGAACATCGTGCAAGAAGGCCCACGCGGCATCTTGGCTGACTCACAAGCCATTCACCGGGCAACCCTGGTCAAAGACCGGTCCCGCATCTTGCTGTTCGTCGACGATCGTAAAATCATCGACTGGACTGACGACGGCAAGGTCATCACCGAAACTTACGGCGGAGGAAAGATTGCATTACGTCAAATGCAATGGACGAAGTTCCGCTATCGCGACTTCCAAGTGTGGGCGATTGACGACAACCGCGCACCCGAAAAGAACTCGGCCAGCGGTCGTTAATCTCGCGGGCTGCCTTGCCAGTCGATGCGGAACGCGCCGCCGTACGATGGCGCACAGCCGAGTCGTTTGGACCAACGAAATTCGATCCGCAACTAGCCCTTTTTCTTCTTCTTGGCCGGCTCCTCTTCATCCTGGTATTCAGGATTCTCGAGGAAATCTTTGACGCTGTCGACGTCATCGGGCTTGTCAACGCCACCGCAACCTACAATTAGAGAGGTCATCATCACGAGGAGAAATGACAGCTTGTGCAGTTTGTCCTTCATCATTAATCCGTTTTCCACGAACACTCGCCAGTGCAGTAACTCCTTTGAAATCTGCAAGGCAAGAGTTCACAACCTCGATTCCCAATGGAATCTTTCGGCGACATGAAACGCGTCCTCGCGCTTCATCACGGCAAGTCGATATACCGAGGCTGCCAACGATCAACAAGTGAGTGCCTTTGCCCAGGATCGTGCAACCGTCGTTCGACAATGACAACAACTCCCTACTACCACGGACCTTCGACCTACCAGCGCACGATGGATTCACTCCAATGGAAGGAATTCTTAACGCAATTTTCATTATCAAAGTTTCGGAATGGGCGGCACTTCTTCATTCCGGATTCGACGCCATCAACCGATCGATGACACTGAACTCGGGAAATCAGCTCCGGCCGAGCAGTTCGTGGATCACCCGAGCTTCGGTCAATGAACTGTCAGTCAGCGTTTCTTCGCGACCCGAATGCTCGTAGGTCAACGAGTCATGGTCGATGCCGAGCTGATGCAAAATTGTCGCGTGTAAATCGGCGATGCTCACTCGCCCTTCGACGGCACGATAGCCGACGTCGTCGGTCGCACCGTGGACATAGCCTTTTTGGAAACCACCACCAGCCGCCACCAGGGAAAATGCATTACGGTTATGGTCGCGTCCTGTGCCGTTTTGCGAGACCGGCAGGCGCCCGAATTCCCCCGACCAAATAATCAGTGTTTCGTCGAGCAATCCGCGCTGTTTGAGATCGGAAATCAAGCCTGCCGTCGGAAGATCCGTCTCTTCACAAATGGTCGCCAATTCCTGATCGAGATCTTTGTGCGAATCCCATGGCTGAAATGGCTTGGGATGTATCTGAATAAACCGGACACCCGCCTCGACGAGCTTTCTTGCCAGCAAGCAACGCCTTCCATACGGTTCGGTTACGGGATTATCGAGTCCATACATCTTTTGAATGTGGGCCGATTCACCGCCGAGATCCAAAATGCGCTCAGCGGAAAGTTGCATCCTGGCAGCTAGTTCGTAGTTATGAATGCGTGACTCCAATCGACTATCGCCAGGATGCTGCTGCAAATGAATGCGATTAATGTCGCTTAAGAACTTTAAATCGTCCTCTCGGGCACCGGCGGGCGCTGTGACTTTGGGCCTAAGGTTCAAGACAGGCGAACCGGTCGAGCTGAATTCCGTACCGCGATGCAAAGCGGGCAACCAGCCGGAACTCCATGTCAACTTGCCACTGGTGTTGTATCCCTGCGGATCTCGCAGCACCACATATGAAGGCAAATTGGCGTTCTCCGAGCCCAGCGCATAACTGATCCACGAACCAAAAGAGGGACGTCCCTGAAAAATCTTTCCCGTCATAAACATGACTAGCGCTTCGGTATGATTATTGTGCCCGGTGTGCATCGAGCGTATCAGACACAAATCATCGGCCAGCCCCGCCATTCGGGGAACGAGTTGCGACATTTCAATTGCGCTTTCCCCGTGCTTCCGAAATCGGAATGGGGAACCCATGAGCGTGTTTTGCTCGCTACCTGTCTGAAACATCTCGACTTTGACCGAATGCCGCTTGCCATCGAGACGCTGCAGGGCAGGCTTGGGGTCGAACAAATCCATTTGGCTTGGCCCGCCGTTTTGCATCATCAAGATGACGGAGCGAACCGGGCCGGAATAATGGGAAGACCGACTTGCCGATTCGGAAGTCGACGGTGCCGTAAACTCTTCGCCGGCGAGTAGCGATCGCAATGCCAGGCTTCCCAGCCCCATACCGGACAGGGAAAGCAATTCGCGCCGCGAGATCTGAGCAGAAAGGTTCATCGCCGATTCAATCGATGTATAGGAATTCGTTGGTGTTAAACAGCATCAAACACAAGTGAGCCAGGGCAGATCGTTCGGCGGCTTGCTGTGTCATATCGGGAAGCGCTTGGTAACGCCTCAATTGATTTTGCAGAAGCGTATCGCACAACTCCAATTCTTGCGAATTCGGCGAGCGCGACAATGTCGCTGCGAAAGCGCGACGAACGGCAGAATCGGATCTGCCTGAAGAGTGCTGCAATATCTTTCTTGCAAAATACCGGGCTTGCGAATTTGCAAACTCACCGTTTAGCAGCGCCAAGTTCTGAGAGACGACCGATGTGCTTTCGCGTCTGATGCAATTGTGAGACACGGTCGGCTGATCGAAGACACTCAATTCGGTCAAATGGTAGTTCCGCCGATTGAATAAGTACAAGCTGCGACGATATTGATCACCTGCGGAGCCAAGGCTGCCCAACGCAATTCCGACCTGGCCATCGGATTTCGGCTGTAGCAAAACTGGTGATCCGTAAAGTGATTCATTGAGTGTGCCGGCACATGCCAGAATGCTATCGCGGACAACTTCCGCTTCCATTCGCCGCAACGGCATACGCCACAGCAATCGATTCTCGGGATCGGTGGACGACCCGTCGTTGACAGAACGCGTCCGGGACGATTGCCGGTACACAGTCGATCGCGTAATCAGGCGATGGACATGCTTCAGGCTCCAGCCGGACTCGACAAACTCCACTGCCAACCAGTCAAGCAGTTCCGGGTGAGTCGGAAGATCTCCGGAGCGTCCGAAATTATCGGAGCTCGCTACGATGCCTCTTCCAAAATACTGATGCCAAACTCGATTCACCAAGACCCGGGCCGTCAGCGGATGGTCCGGCCTGGTCAACCAACGGGCCAAGGCGGTCCGGTATCCGGACGATGCTCCGTGCTGAATCTCGGGAAGTTCAAAGGGCCGCTGAGGGTTATCAAGGGCGACAGGCACACCGG
>JANQRQ010000209.1 GCA_028284485.1 Planctomycetaceae bacterium
AACCGTCTTCCGAATCCGGGTCGGGTGGCAAGTCCTTCGCAAAATCAAACGGTAACCCAAGCAAATCCTGTAACGCGAAGTTGTACTCGTAACGCGTCATCCGCCGAAACGAGGAATGTTCCTGCTCGGCGCGGCGCACTTGCGAAGCAATCTGAATCTCAGCAGAAAGCCACGAGATGACCTTGTTTCGCTCGTCGTCATCCAGTTTGGGGCCATCTTCCGGAGGCATCTCGCGGTTGCTGACTGCCGCTGAGATCTTCAGCCACCGTTCCACGTCATCCCCGTGGAGAAGATCGGGGTCCAACGTGTCGACTCGAATGTCGCCTTCGGCAGTCTCGGATCCGTGACAATCGTAGCAGACCTTCTTTAGCACCGGCCTGATCTCTGCACGAAACGCTTTGACGTTTGCCTGTGGTGGTTCAGAAGTTTGCGCTTGCGGAATCGGTTTTCGATAACTCGATCGAAGGGCTCCATCAGCCTTCACTTGTTCGAGCGATGGCGTGTCCGACGCAGTGTGTTCCTGTGCTGTCGCAACGCTTGGAAACTGCGCGCCGACCACACAGCTACCGAGCAGGATTACGATGATTGTTAATTGAGAATTCATGGAATTGATTTCTTTATGGTTGCATCGACTGTCAGTCCGTATTTTCTCGTGGACGGGCCGTGAATGGCCGGCGCAACTTGAGAATCGTCTCCTTGTTCGTCTCCCACTCCGTGTTTGCTTCGGCGTGCCATATGCGGACTCGTTTGATTTCGTGCCAAGTTGTCCCCAGCGTTAACGAAACCAAGTTTTTGGGCATGCCGATCTGCTTCGCCTTTGCGTAGGCCACATGATCACCCATGCGGAACAATGCCTCGTTATCGACGATTTCAAGCACGGCGGCGAACCAGGTCTCGGCCTCTGTGTCGATCGGTTGATGATCCAACAGCAGGCCTCGACTGCCCGTCGTCTCATCCCGCTTGCCCACGTGCTCGAGCACGAATCCCGTTTCCGTATATTGCCCCTTCGGATTGATCCACGCCGAGACGATATGTCCCTTGAGTTGGGGACGTTGATCGACGGCGATCCGTAAAAACTGCTCGTGCCACGACTCCGTCGCTTCTCCGTAACGGAATGTGACTTCGACAATCAAGTTCTTGGCTTTAACGCCCGAATACGCGACAACGGGCGGGTGCCCCATTCCCTGCTTCCACGTTGAACGCCAAACGTTTGATTTTGGCGCCGACCGTTCCCATGATCCTAAGGCACTTTTCAAACCAATCCCGTTTCCGAGATCAATGACTGTCTTGCTGCCGCGCTCTGTCGTGCCATCGTCATCTAAGATCAGCTTGCCCCGTTTCGCTAGCACGGTCGGCAGCGGTAGGTCATTGGCAATCGCGTGGCCAGCGCAACCACTCATGATGACCGCGACGATACCAATCCAACGAACGCCGGAACCGTGTGGCAGCATTAGTTGTGTGATTGATCTTCGTTGAAAAAACATCTGGATGTATTCGTGTGTTTCGGTGGTGTCCTGTCGACGATTCTCTGCCAGTTCCGTATGGAAGGTGGGGGCTTCTTATACGTATTCTTCGAACGTCCCCTCTGCGTTTATTGAAGTTCCTGATCTTGACTTAGGTTTATTCTTGATGGATCGTCATGGTCGACCAACTTCGTAAATGCGACGAACTTCCTGATCATCAAGTGCTGCGCCGAAAACAATCAGCTCATCGATGCATCCGTTAAAGTTGCGAACATCGGGTACTTTGCGTCCGCTCCAGTTACCGATGGTTGCATTGCCAATCCTCAGCATTCCGGAAGCGAACCGCTTCAGCGGCTGGCGTTCGGCCGGCTCACCGTTGACGTAGTGCGTCACCCGCGCCTCGTTGGCGTCGTAGACGGTCGCCAAATGCACCCACTGCCCCAGTCGAAACAGGTTGAAAATCGGACGCGTATGGTAGTTGTGGGCACGATCGTTGGCATATCGCATTCCAAGAGTGAGACTTCCATCCTGGCGAATTTGCCAATGGATTCCGTTCTTGCCGAAGCCATCGGTCAGCATCAGTGAATTCCGAATTCGGTCGAGTCCGTCGACCCGCACCCAGGTTGAATATGTCAACGAATCGAATTCGCCCGGTATGTTGATTCGCACGCGATCACCAGGTCGTTTGAACTGCAATGATGTTTTGCCTGGCCAGCGTCCTTCCGCCCATTCACAACCAACAATGGCCCCCTCGATCGTCGTGCCGTTCCTACCATCGCCGATAAGTAGCCGGTCTTCGTCGTCGCTTCTGTCAAATGGAAAGTAGGCAACGACTCGCTGATCGTCCTGGAGTGAGTTGCGAAATGCTCGCCAATCACGAAGCTGTTCCTGCCGCCGCACATCCGTCATCTTGCTCAGTCGACTCGGTGTGATGAAATCCGCTTCCCGAGCAGCAGTCTGCTTGGCAGTACCGTCGCGATCGACTGTAAGGGCGTCTCCCGCATTAAGCTCGCGCCGAGTCGCCAGGCTGCGATTCGACTCCGCGTCATAAAGCTCGACCTTGCCGTCAAACACATGAACTTCAGCCACCCCATTGTCCAAGACACTCAGTCCAAACTCAGTGCCCAAATCGACTAGCTCAAATGAGGGTGCAAGCACGGCAAAGCCGCGTGCCGCTTTCGGCACATGCGCCCTGAGACGCCCCAATCGACACACGACACGAGACTCATCAATGATTTCAATTTCCGCTGGACCCTCCGCCACAACTGTGGCTCCGCCATAAAACTCCAATTGCAGGAGCCCCGCATCCCACGACATTAATCCACGCGGGATGGTTTGTCCGATGTGCCAATCCGACGTTGCCGCCCCCTTTAATCCGGCGACCCGCGTCAGCACGGCGACGCCGTTGTCGTTGACGTCTGCCGGTTCCGCGACGTTTTCACCGGCCATCTGAGGTGGCGCATCATCTCGACCGACATCGATCGCCCAGTGAATCAGCGTCGCGACAAGCAACAGCAACGCAACGGCCACCGTCACCCAACCGGACAGTCCGCGAAACCGCTGCCAGCCCGAATCTGGTACCTGTGAATCTTCCAACGAACCAAAACTGTGGCGACCGACAGTCTCGTCCTTGACCGATGCCACGACCTGGTTCACAAAGTCGTCCGTGTCTTTGTCAGCATACGCTCGAACCTGCAGAGCCGACAGAAACCGCTGTTCGTCACGTATCTCATCTTCGTATTGCGAGAGACGATCGCTGAAGATCAGGTGTTCGCGAAGTCGCTGAAGTTTGAGCGGATCCGCGGCCACGACCTCGACCAGCTCATCGAGCTGGTCGACTGAGATGTCGTCGTCGAGCATAAGGCCCAGCAGTTCTTCAAAGCGATCTTGTGTCACGGTCTAACCCTCCGCCATTCGGAGTTCGATGCACTGCTTCAGCTGCTCGCGAATTCGCATAAGTGCCTGCCGCACGGCCGCCGCCGTCATTCCCAGGTGATCGGCTAGGTCCGGCGCCTTCCAGCCATCGCTATAGCGCCCGGCCACAATCTGCCGGCTCTTGGGAGCGAGTTGCTCGACACAATCCCGCAACACAGACATAGGACAATGTTCCCAGTCCACAGCTTTCGTATCGCCCTCCAGCGAGCGCACCAGCAACTCAGATAATCCATCATGCAAAATCCGCTTCCGCCGCTGCTCTTTACGAAATTCGTTTCTGACAAGATTTCGAGCAATCCCTCGCAACCACTTACCGATATCCCGCTGAGAGTCAAACGAATCGCGTTCTCGCCAAGCAACTAGAAATACTTCCTGAGCCAAGTCGTCGACCCAGTCTGGGGCAACTCCCAGCGTTCGCACGAACGAACGCAACTGCTGATGCTGCTGAGCAACCAATTGCGTGAATTCGGGAGAAATCGCTCGTTTTTGACGTCCCATAACATTACCTTGTCGCGAAATCCCGAAGTGTGACGCGGTAATCTCAATTCTCTATTCGAGGGCGCAGCGCGTCGAGCCGCGCCTGCATCTCCGTCACGATTTCTGGATGCTCAAAATAGACATTTGTGGTCTGGGCCAGGTCGTTCTCTAAGTCATAGAGCTGAGCCGGCGGGGCATTTTTCTTGACCCGCCAGTCAATAGTCCATACCGCGACGGCGTGCAAACCGCCGATGCTGAATGCACGTCCGTAAACCGTCGTCCTTCAGCGGCGAGTCGATCGAATTTCGGCGTCTGTAGCTTCGTCGCGCGATAACAACCAACGTCGCCGTAGCCGAGATCCACTGCAATTATCAGAACGACATTCGGCGGATGCTCTGCTGCGAAGGTCGCACAAGTCGTCAGCAAAAGCAGTGTCTGAACTAAAGCGAGTGAACTCAGTCTCATGATTTTACTTTGAATGCAGGCTCGAATTCCTGACAAGTGCAGCAGGCCTGTCATCGCCGGTAGTGCCTACTTCTCTTGTCGTGGCTCTTCCCGAACGCTGAACGAATGAATTGGCTCGGTGCGCGACTCAATCTTCTAATAGTGACCGTGCCTGACTCATTCTAGGAAGTTCTATTCCAGCAATGGAACTATTGCTGGAAGGGGCCAGATACCCCCCCCTCGAATTTCGCGAAAAAACGCGTCCGCCTCACAGCTCGGTCCAGAGGCTGGGCGCTCATAGAATTTAGGCCCCCCCGGTCCGCTCAGTCGTTAACTGAGTTCGGTTCAATTGAATCGAAGCGAATTGAGATCGACATGTCCGAATGACAATCTCAATCAGTGTCCTTGATTTCGACGGCCGTTGATAGTTTTGATCGGCAGGCAATCATGTTGATGGCGGGGACCAGCGCGCCTCTCGGATCGCCGTAATTTCTGAGCGAAATACAAGTCATCACTCGACTGCGATCGGCGTGTTCACCGACCGATTTCCTACCGATCGGTCGAAAGATCTGACTAGGTGCGCACCTAGTGGTTTTTCAGAATTGGACTCGAAAGAAACCGTGTGCGATTCCAACGATGACAACGACTTACGGTCAAGACTCAATTCGCAAAATGGAATTCTAACCTAGTCAGATCTTTGCAGTTGTTCCCGAACTGTCGATCCGGTGGTTGCGGGTTCGAGTCCCGTCGGCCTCGCTTACGACGCTCGTTGTCAGTTGGTGACAGCGAGCGTTTTTCTTTTGAAGACGGCCACAGCGTGAGACGCGGACTTGTGGCCGCGACCATCGCACTTTGTTCCTTGATTGTCGGCTCCCACGAGCCAGAAACGCCCGCCGGAAATGGCAAACCGCTCTAGGTTCACACCCGATACGTGGTTCGCTGATCGGCCTGAGTTCTTCGCAACATGGAGGCGAACGGCACTCGACGCGGTTGATAGCCTACACGGTGGCACGGGTCTGTTCCCAAAGCTGTTCATGCGGCAAGGACTAGACTCTCCCCTGGTGCGGCCGCATCTACTGCGACACTTGGTGAAGCATTCGATGACCAAATGACTGGTAATTATTTGGTCATCGCACTGGTCCCAATGACGATCGGAGATCGAAGGCAGTCGTTTTCACTGAACTGCCGGCGCGATGCATGTTGTGGTCATTCGGTCTCACCTGTTATCGGAAAGCTGATCGCACGACTGAAGGGCTAGCACAGCGAACGCCGTCCCGAAGTTGGAGAGGTAGTGCTTATTGTCTTTGGCAGCCGAGCGTGTAAACCATCTTCCGCTGATGCGTTGATGATTGAGCAGCCAATCGATGCCGCTCGCAACTCGTGCGTCACTACTCGGCAGCCCCAATTCGCGGGCGACGACAATGACGAATCCTGTGGCGTAAGCGTCGCTCGTCTTCGTGTCGTGGGCCTTGCCGTCGAGTCGTTCCAGGCCTTGCCAATCTTGAAGCAGCCCAGGAGTCGACCAGCCACCATCGGTAAGCTGTCGTGACAATAGATCGTCGAGCGTGGCTTTGCGTTGATTGTCATCCATCAATCCCGAAACTCGCAGTGAGGCCCATGCGACCATGGCACGGTGATGCAGTGACTTTGGCGGGTTGTTTTGCAGAAAAGTGCGGATCTTTGCCAGCCCGTTGACTGCTGCTTCCGTTTCTACGTAACTTTCCGGTGCCAGTCCGACCGCCAAGGCCGCAAGCGTTACGCCGTAATGCTCATCGACCTCCATGGGAGGCCAATCGCACATGGGCCAGTCCCAGGCACCGTCTTCTCGCTGAACAGTCCACATGAGATCGAGGGCCTTGCGAGTCGTCGGATGCAATTTGCCCGTGGAATGAAAGTCGTTAAAGGCCAGGCCGGCGGCGACGGCGACGGCTCGCACGGGCCTTGGAGCGGTATTTGCCCAGCGAGTCGTGACGTGCTCTTCGAAGAATTCCCGCACTTCACCGGAATCCTCGACCACGGCTTGCAAAGCTGGTCGTGCAAAAAGATAACCAAGATTTGTATGACAGGTCACGCACTTTCTTGTCTTCTGCCAGTGTAGTGCTGCGGTGTCGAGGTATCGGGCTGCCTTCTCTGCGGAGAACTGTTCAGCAATCGGCTCGTCCGCTGAGATGGCCCCCGGATCGCCAACATTGTCGAGCGTCACAAGATCGTCGGCTTGACCGACAACCGTGTGCAACAACACAGCTGATAGAACAATCGTTGCCAGGAATCGAATTCGACACTCGGTTGTATGGGATCGCATAGTTGGCTTTTCCTGTGAATTCCAAGCGGCGACAACTTGTGCAACGATTATACACGAACAACCTCAGCCGGCGTCTGAATCTTGCACGCCGACTGAGGTTTATCAGTATCACGACCTGAGTTAATTGTCCATCTGAGCCAAGGTTTCGACGGCCGCTCGGTATTGTGCCCGAGCAGTATTCAATCGATGCTCAACGGGGCAACCCGTTTCTTTTCCGCCGACGCAGAAGACAATGCTCTCTGTTGATTTCGCGGCTAGAGTCTTTGCCTCGATCGGGCAATGACATTCTTTCTCTCCAACTTTGTAGGAGACCGACACGGTATCGATCGCTTTCTGCAGCATTTTGGCCGTAGCGGCAGCCTTCTCGGAACACTGTAACGTCTTTCCGCCGACTGCAATTGTTCCACTCACTTCGCACTGCTTCGGAGTTGCGAATTGCGCGACGAGCGCTTCCGTCTGCTCCGCAAGCACCAGCATTGCTGCTGCTTGTGTCTCGAAGGCTCGCGTGCCCGCGACGTACTTAATCGGCACGCCTTCTTTCTCGGATAGTTCTGCCGCAGTCTTGTCACAGCTCGTCTTGTGTGCAGCAACCTGGAACTCCAGTTGCGGCAGTTTCTTCAAAGCGGTTTGGATCGGGCAAGCACAACTTTCCCCTTCGGCTCGTGCTTGCTGAGCAGCGGCGACCATCAGGCTGGCTAACAAAAATGTCGTGATTCTTCTTACCACAGCACTCTCCTTGGAGCTTAAGTTTTTCGAATAAGTTTGAAACGTGAACATCTCGATTGCCCAGGCTGCACACATAAACGATTGAGAAAGAGAATTGATTGTGAGTTTTCGAAACATATCTCAGCCGCGACGGCGATGCGCAGGCGAAGCCGAAGTTCGATCGACCCCGAAAGAGAGAAAGCACAAACGCCGAATCGTGCGTCCGGCAAACGACTAGGAATGATGGCCGACGGGAGGAAACGGATAAGGCAATGGGGCGTATTCGCGACATTGTCTGCTGTTGCAAATCACCCCAAGGGAGCTGACTACAAGTGGCAAAAATCGATTCAAATCGTCAATAAATTGCATGTGACCAGAATGGGACAATCAAATCCTGCGTTCATTCGTTTATTCCTATGACGGAGATTAATTGCAGCATCATATGAACGTTTACCGGAGGGGATCGACTTCATGCCTTGAATTCGGAAACGGATTGGAGGCCGGCATCCCACACTTCGATACTGATTTGGTGAACATGCCACGACACAGTCAGTCGGGAATTGATAAACCGTTCGGCGGTGCGCGCCAGCGCGCTGACCTTCTTGATCTCGTCGATGCTGGGTTTCGATATGCGTTTTCGCTAACGCATCATCGGCAAGATGCGGAAGATCTGGTGCAGCAGGCCTGTTTGCGAGTGGTTCGTAAACAGGGGGGCGTTGCGGAGAAGGGATATCTGTTTGTTACGATACGAAATCTATTTCACGACCGACTTCGCCGCGGATCTCTCATCTCGTTTGCAGTTCTGAACGATCAAGCGGCCATTGGAAGTGATTCAGCAGATATTCGCCACACTGACAATCGTTTAGATCTGGAGGCGATACTCGCCACATTACCATGTGAAGAGCGAGAACTTATCTACTTGAATTGCATTGAAGGTTTTACCGCCCAGGAGATCAGTGAAATCACGGGCGACCCGCGTGGTACAATTTTAGGCAGACTTGCTCGCATAAAGGAAAAGCTCACACATCGTTTTTCCAGTAAAGCGTGTGAGGTGGAAACATGAAGAACGACGAATGGCCCGATGAAGTGATCCGCGAAATCACTGATTTCTATGACGACTTTTCGCTAAGCGAAGGGCAGCGAGAAAGCATCGTACAGCTTCGAAACGGCGTGTTGGAAACACGTAGGTGGAAACGGATCTCGGGAGCATTGGCGGTTAGCATTGCGGCAATTTTGATGTTGGGGGGCTATGCGTTCGTCAATCAAGGCGAAAACGCGAACCAGGACAACATTGCCGTCGACCAGCAACCCATGCGCCATGTCGAATTAGACGACTCGGATGTGCAAATCGTACCGACTCGAACGGTACCGATTCGAACGGTATCGCTCGAAGTTCCAACGATGCAATGTCCCGTCAATAACTGGCCAAAGGTCAAGGAAACATTGGAGGCCGAGCCGGGTGTCGAAGTCGTTTTGTTAGCTGCACAAACACGAGAGGACGTGATCGACAATCGCGTAGTCCATGTCGCTGTCGGCGACGACTTTCAGACCAACCGTGCGGTGTCCTCGCTCGCCCGAGCCGGGTATTCCGGAGCGTCCGTTAAAGAACCGTAAGCCTTGTGACAGGTCATTCGGAGCGCTGTGCGAATGCGCTGCCGATACATTGGATTTGACCAAAACTGGGAGTCCATGATGAAGTGCGTGACCACGTACCTGCTGTTTCTCATCTATTCGGCAACGCCACTTTGTGCTGGAACCTATTGGGTGAGTGCCGACGGACAGGCGACGTGGGAGCTGGCCGAATCTTCAACACCCCTCTCTGGAACAGCCGCCTGTTCACTCGCCACTGCCGGTGACAATGCCCAGGCCGGCGACACTGTCTTTCTTCGAGCCGGTGATTACGTCGGGCAGGAGATTCGCCCGCGCCATTCCGGAAATTCCGTTGACGAACCGATCGTCTTTTCCAACTACGAAACGGAAAAGGTCATCTTTCGCGAATCGCAAGGAATCTTCGTGGTGAAACAGTCCCACATCACGGTGAAAGGCATCGAGTTTCGTTCCATGAGAATGTTCTTTCGAATCTTTGGCAGCCACTACATCAATATCGAAAACTGCCTCTTCGATGGTCGTAGCGAAAACGACGCGCGATGGGCGGGTGGATGGATTTGCGAGGACCGCGAGAACCGTGCGTTCGATCCCGAAGATTCCACTCACAACCGAGTGGCTCATTGCAAATTCTTCCGCTGGTACTGGCAAGCGGACATTGGAGACCGGGGAGCCCTGTTCGACGTTGGTATCATCTCCAGCACGACCGACAAGAGCAGCCACAACATCATCGAGCACAACGAATTTGCCTATGGCGGCCATCACTGTCTGGGCGTATTCTCCCGCAACAACGTCATTCGCAACAATTACTTCCACAACGAAACCGATCCCAACGAGTGGGACTACCCCGGCTATCGAGGTGCAATCACGCAGGGTTCAGCCGCGGGGCGAAATCTTTGGGAAGGCAACCGCTTCGGCTTTTGTGATCAGGCCGGCATGGGCCTGCGCAGCCCCTACAACATCATTCGCCGCAACTTTTTCTATCAGAACAAACAAGGTGGCCTGCAGGTGGTCTCAAATGCTCAGTACCCCGGCAATCGCGACGCCGCCGATTTCAACCGGATCTACCACAACACCTTCTACCACAACGGCCATCGCGAGCGGTTTCCGGCTTTCCAAGGGGGAATCTACTTCGCGAACTGGAGGCAAGTCAGCGCCAAGGGCAATGTCATCAAGAACAACCTGTTTTACGACAACAAGAATGGCAATGTCTCGATGGAAAGCCGCGTCGTTCCGCAAATCATTGAATACAACTGGGACAACAGCAATGATCCTTTGTTCGTTGATATGCGAAACGGCGGGCCCCACGTTTCCGACAAGCCCATACTGCGACTTCAAACCAACAGCCCGAGCAAAGATGAAGGGGCATGGCTGACGACGATCGAAAGTCCCGACGGGGAGGGAACTTCGTTTAACGTCTTCGATGCCAACTACTTCATGGATGGATGGGGGATTATTGCCGGTGATCGCATTCAACTCGAAGGGCAGGATGTTGTTGCCTCCGTTACCAGTGTGGACTACTCCACCAACACAATTGTCGTGGATCGCAAGTTGGAATTCGTAACCGGCCAAGGCGTCGCGCTGGCCTATGCCGGAAGCGCCCCAGAGCCTGGTGCCTTCGAGATCCCTGCTGGACCGTAATGGACGAATCCCAGAGTGGTCGTCAGCCGAGGTCCGGCCATGATGAAGCCAGGCAACTCACCGTAAGAGTTTCTTCATCGATTGCCGCGACAGGTGCGATCCTCGACCGTCTTGGCCGAGACGAGCTCCACGCATTGATCGATACGATCGATGACCTGCAAGGTGGCACGGGATTATTCCGCAAGCTGGTGAGCCGGCAAGGGCTCGCATCGCCCCTCGTGCGGCCGTTACTGCTGCAATACCTGGCGAACCGCGCGACAGCCGAATGACTAGCAATCATTTGGTCATCGTGGACTTGGCACCGGTTTGACCATTGGCATCCCGCGAGAAGTCGCGAGTCAAAGCCACATTCGCGGAAGCACATGTGTTTGCTAGAATCCCGCCTGTCCAGAGCCAATGTGTCCGACTGGTGGATCCTTTGGGTTATTCCAGCCAATTGGAGAATCACCCCATGAAATACGATTCGGATCGAATTGTCGGAAGACTCCGTCGGCAGTATTTGGCCGCTTTTGTGATTCTTCAAGTTGCTATTCAATTGGGTGCGGCGGCATATGGTGACGAGCAACGTGAGAAGATTCGCACTTTCATTGCAGCTGCCAAGCGGGGGGATCTCGAAGCTGTCGATGCAGCGATAAAAGCTGGATTCGATGTAAACGCAACGCTGGGAGGAGACTCGATCTCCGCGCTTGACTGGGCAGCTGAAAGGTCGCACGTCGATGTCCTCAAACGTCTTCTCGAAGCCGGCGCAGACCCCAACGCTACGAAGTCGCGCGCCGATGTCTTCAAACGTCTTCTCGAAAACCCCAACGCAACAAAGTCAATCGCCAATTCTATTGAACGTCTGATTGAAAACCCCAACGCAAAGACTTACCTCAAAAGGACGCCGCTACACTGGGCAGCGATTCGAGGGCCTCGTGAGGCCGTACAAGCTCTGATCGATGCTGGAGCTGAAGTCGATGCCATCTCGCAGCAACAAGGCACGCCATTGGGCTCCGCAGCCGGGGCTGGAAACTTGGAGGCCGCAATCGCATTGATCGATTCAGGCGCTGACGTCAACGGTGGGACGTATATGACTCCTATTGCCGAAGCAACAAGATCCGGTCATGTTCCGTTGATCAATTTACTTGCCAAAAATGGCGCAAATATCAATGACCCGAAGAATCCGCCTATTCATTGGGCAGGCAAACCGGAATTAGCAAAGGCACTCTTGGAAGCTGGTGCCCAACTGAACCTTCGCAACCGAGACGGTGAGACAGCACTACATTTGACGACGGGGCATTGGATTCCAGACGCTGCGACCGTCAAGTTCTTGATTGACGCGGGAGCCGATGTGAACGCCAAGAACAGTAAAAACTCGACGCCGCTGCACGAGGCGATTCGCCATGGAAAGCTCGCTATTGTCGAACAACTGCTCTTGGGTGGAGCCGACTTGAATGCAAAAGATGATGAGGGTTACACACCGTTGTCATTAGCGAAACTCGTCGACGAGAGCTTCGTGGCACTATTGGTAGACGCTGGGGCAACCGATGACGGTAAGACAGAATTGCAACACGCGATAGATTCTGGAAAGTTGCCCCAGGTGAATGAGCTAATTGCAGCGGGGGCGGATGTCAACGAAACCGGACCTGGAGGGCGAACCGCTGCCCATATTGCGAGCGAACGAGGACATTCGGCAATACTAGCAACATTGATCGATGCTGGCGCAAAACCGGACGAGCGCGACAACGACGGATTTCGGCCTCTGCACCTTGCAGCCGACGCCACAAGTGCAGAAATATTGATTGCCGCAGGCGCCAATGTCAGCGCGGATAAAGGAATGGACGAGTTATCAATTCTTGAAGATCCAGAAGATGTGTTAGTTGGGGCCTATCAAACTCCTATGTATATGGCCGCAACCAGTGGGCGTGCGGATGTCGTCCGCGTGCTAATTGAAAAAGGTGCCGATATAAACGACGGCAATGGCATCGAGACAATCATTTGGGCGACGTATTTTGGCCGGCTCCAAGTTGTAAGAGTTCTGCTCGAAAACGGCGAGGATTCGCAGTCGAACAATAGGTTGATTAGCCAATCGGCGTTACATATTACCGCAAGCGGTGGTTTTGCAGACACGCGCAGCCCGGAACACGTCACCCCCGAAATCAGATTGCAAATAGCGAAACTTCTTATTGAAAAAGGCGCTGATGTCAATCCGGCTGCCGAGGTTGGCGGTGAG
>JANQRQ010000236.1 GCA_028284485.1 Planctomycetaceae bacterium
GCCTGGCTGGATCCCGATATGATTGCGACACCGACCGAATCAATTCAGGCACTTTCGTCAACCATCTCAATATCTGCGCCTGCGCTGATGCTCGGTCACTCCCTGCAAGGGTCGGGCTGAAGTCCTTTTCCAAGGGCATGGAAGCCCCAGGTTGCTCAGCGAATTCCTGCCAAGCTTGCCACAAATGCCGTGTTGTGTATTCGTATTCTTCCTCTCTCCAAACCTCATCTTCGGACGTCGGCAAATGGTATTTGCAAGAGGGAACGATTAGTGTACGCGTTTTGTGTGCCGACCGTTGCGCATCGCGAATCAATTGCAGGTAGTCATCGAACGATTGCCACCATCCTCGACCTTTCCAGCTGATCGTCCAGCCCTCTTCACCGGATGCGCCGCGAATGCGCTCCGCAACCATGCGCGACTCTTTGATCGCCCAATCTTGCATCGTTTGGGCGCCTTCGGCATCTTGAGCAATGACCGTTTTCAAAACGATAAACCCAAGTCCGGCTTCCACGTCTTCTTCGGCTTGCCGCTGTGTCATCGACAATTGACCAGACGCCTTACCCCACGGGTTTTTCAAAGGGAATCCGGCGTAATCTGCTGACGTGTCGATGCCATACTCTTCAAGTAGGTATTCTTCTAGTGAATGAGGTAGTCCGTCCTCAGCAAAACGTTCGTAATCACGGCAAATGAACTCCATTTGCCGTGGGTCGACATCGGGCTTGGAAGGAAGTCGCCTTGTACTTCGATTGTCAGTCATAGTTCGACAATGTGGTTTTTATGGTCCGTCACGAACCTAAATGTTTCGTCGTAATCAGCTCGTCAAAGATCTATAGTCGTTACAAACTAATGCTCTTCAGATACCAATGACGCCAGACTCAGAGAACAACAGATGATTAAGACCGCATTCTCGACATTGAGCTGTCCAGATTGGAGTTTCCAGGAAATTGTCTCTAAGGGCAAACAATTCGGATTCGACGGTGTCGAGATTCGCCAAATTCAACGGGAAACTGATTTGCTGAAAGTGCACGAGTTCATGCCGGCAAATCGTCAAAGCATGACCCGCCAGCTAAACGATGCGGGATTTGAAATATGCGGTCTCGCGTCGTCGGTCCATTTCGATCAACCCGAATCGCATGCCAGAGAGACGCAACTAGACATCGGAAAACAATACATCGATTTGGCTGTCGATATTGGAGCCTCATTCGTTCGGATTTTTGGAGACGTTGTCACGCTCTACGAGGATTCGACTCCCAAAGATCAAATCATTCAGAACATTTCAGAGTACGTCGATCGCCTGGGAGAGTACGCCGTCAGTACGGGCGAGGGAATTCTCGTATTGATCGAAACTCATGGCGATTTCGCAGATTCTCTTGTAATGCAAGAGACCATGAAACAGGTTCAAAGTCCCGCAGTCGGCGTTTTATGGGACACGCATCATCCTTGGAAGTTCTTTGGTGAAGAATTGTCGATCACGTACGACCGGCTCGGCCCATGGATAGGTCATACGCATTGGAAAGATTCCGTAGCCTCAGCGCAGACGGCTGCAAACAACGAGTCCAAAGATGCCGCCGCGGTTGCGCATCAGTTGATGTCCGGACATCAACACGCTGATTACGTTTTGTTTCTCCAAGGAGAATTTCCTGCTCTCGAGTGCGCCCGACTCCTGCACCAAGCTGGATACCAGGGATGGCACTGCCTCGAATGGGAAAAAATGTGGCATCCCGAGATTGAGGACCCCGATATCGCACTACCAGACTTCCCATCGAAGCTTCGCGATTTATGGCAACGAGCAATCGAACCCAACTCTGCGTAAAAAGAACGCCCAAGTCGCCGGTCGCTCGATCGGAACTTCCAACTTGGTATGGCTTTGGCATTGCGCCGTCAAAAGCTTCGTATGTGAAGGAATCCGAACGTCGTGCCACCCCAAACGCGGCTTTCTCACCACAATCGTTACTGTTTTGCCGATCGTACGTCTCACCGCGTGCCGTCATAATCGGGTGGCAGTTTGTAAAGCCTAACGATAAGTCGGCTTGCACGGGGTGACATTCAAAATCGCTGTTTGACCCTGCAAAAACCTTGGCTTATATTCAACTAAACATGGTGTGGGACTGGTGCGGACCGGCGACACACACTTGAGAAGAACAGAAATAATCAACTCGCAGAGAATCGACTTACCTTGAGACCGCGAACTTCGTGCAGAATTTTGAACGCGGTGGCGAGGTCAATTACTGCGAATCCCTTTGGGGGGGACCCATGTTAGTTGCAGGCATTCGTTCTTGGAGTCGCCAATTATTATTCGTCACTGCGTGCCTGGCATGGATGCTTGGGGGCTCGTTCGCAAGTCAAGTCGACCCGGTCGCCAACGTTGACCAGCGGCAAGCCGTTCAATCGGGAACAGAGTTGGAACTCTCCCGCGAATGGCTCAAAGCCATCGAGTACTATGAACATGCACTCGATAAATGGCCGGAGAACGCAGAACTCAAATACGGCCTGCGTCGTTCAAAGATTCATTTTGGTATCGTACGTCGATACTCCGACAACAGCTTTCGCGACAGCCTACTCGGCACATCTCGCGATGAAGCTCTGAATTTGTTCGACGAAGTATTGCTGAAGGTACACACTGATTTCGTCGATCGAATGACGGCCACCTCTTTTGTGGCACATGGGACCGAAAGCTTGTACCTGGCATTGCGCAACGAGCGTTTTGTTGAAAAGCATTTGTCCGGAGTCGACCCCGTTCAAATCAACAACTTGCGTAGAATTCTTCGCGATCAGTATTGGAACAAACCGATTTCGCATCGGACTGTGGCACGACACACGATCAGCCAGATCTGCGATATCGCCTACAGTACTACCGGGCTGAAGCCAACATGTGTCGTCATGGAATATGTTTTCGGCGGTTGCAATGCTCTAGACGATTACAGCAATTTTCTCACGCCCGATCGACTCGGTGATTTATACGACAATATCGACGGCGAATTCGTCGGGCTGGGCATTGAAATGAAGTCCGAAATGGGCAAAGGGCTGCTGCTCGTCAATGTTCTTCCCGAAAGTCCGGCAGCCGAAGGTGGACTGCAACCGGGAGACTACATCGTTTCTGTCGACGGTGCCGATTGTAAGTTCATGACCACTGATGAAGCAGCCGGACTTCTTCGCGGCTACGCCGGCAGCCAAGTCCGCGTGGAAGTCGCCAGTAGTATCGGAAGCAACACCAATCGCTTCGCAACGCTGACTCGTCGTGAAGTGCAAGTCAAAAGTATTCCAGAAGCGCGAATCGTCGATAAAGCGAATGGCGTCGCCTATATCCGCATGACCGGCTTCCAAAAGACAACGTCAGAAGAATTAGATTCCGTCTTAAGAAAACTCCAGGGACAAGGAATGCGGGCGTTAATTTGGGACGTCCGAGGCAACCCGGGCGGCTTGCTCGTCGCTGCCGTCGAAGTCTTGGATCGTTTTGTCGACTCCGGCGTTTTGGTTTCGACGCGAGGAAGAACTTCGGATCAGAATTGGACCTACTCTGCTCACCGACCAGGTACATGGAATCTGCCGTTAGTCCTGCTCACCGATGGCAATTCGGCAAGTGCCAGCGAAATCGTCGCTGGAGCCGTCCGAGATCATCGTCGCGGCACAATCGTCGGGCGCAAGACATTCGGCAAGTGGTCTGTCCAAAGCATTTATCCCATTCAAATGTCGACAGGCCTGCGGCTAACCACAGCCAAGTTCTACGCTCCGGGTGGCCAGACTTACGGCAAGATCGGAATCGAGCCCGATATCTTCATTGAAGAACCGGAAACGAATGATTTCGCCCGGCGGAGCGTTCTCGGCAAGGACATTGAGAATGATCCCGATGTCCAACGCGGAATTGAGGTGCTTCGCACTAATTTGGCGAGTCGATGAATGGCAACGCGGAGAGTTGGATCACCCGCGGACATGGCATCACTCCCAGTCTGCGGTGGTCCTTCCTGGCTGAGGCCCCGCTGATTTGCTTGGATCACGCGCGCGAAACCGGCGATATCTTTGTCGCGGATGCCTCAGGCAGTGCTTATCGGCTGAATCGGACCGGACGACTCGAGACCCTAACTCGTAGTTTGCGCGAAATTCGCGGTATGGCTTGGTGCGATACTGCAGATGCAGGGGCAGCACTCATTGGCCCGACCTGTCTGGCGAGAGTCAATGCTCAATTCGAAACGGAATGGTCGATCGACTTCCCATGTGCCACGACTGCCGTGGGGATTGCGCCGTTTGGTGAAATCATTGCAGTCAGTTTGGACGACGGAACGACTCTTCTCTACAACTCGGAGAAGAAACGCATTGCCAGATTCGAAACGATGCGTCCGCTTTGTTTTCTCGAGTTTCTCGCGACTGAGGCGTCGCTCGTGGCTGCAGCCGAAACCGGCCTGCTCTGCTCTCGACGAATCGACGGTCGAAAAAAATTCGATGAAAAACTGTGGTCCAATGTGGGCGATATGAGCGCGGCAGGCGACGGATCGATTATCGCATTAGCCGCGTTCAACCATGGAGTGCAAACCTACAAGGGTGACGGAACCAATTTGGCATCGTACGTTTTTGAAGGAACCGTCGGCCGTGTTTCCATCAGTTTTCGTGGCGAAAGGACGATTGCCGCGACGTTGGAACGCCACCTGTATTGGATCGACTCCGACGGCGAAATGCTCTGGGCGGCGACCACTCCCGATGATGTCTGTCAGGTCATCTGCGATCCACTGGGAGAATGGCTGCTTTGCGGTCTCGCTGATGGACACGTGCTGCGCCTCGATTGGGACTCGGCCTCAAAAGAACGCTGACGGCGGAACCCGCGGATTACTTCGCCCAATCCGGCAGACCGGAAAGCGAAATTCCCAACTGCGGAACCAGCAAAAAGAACGTCGTCGCAGTAATTAATACGACGCCGAGCAGGTTCAGCACGATGCCGTAGGTTGCCATTTGCCCCATCTGAATCTTGCCCGATCCAAACACAATGGCATTTGGCGGCGTGGCGATTGGTAACATGAACGCACAACTCGTTGAAATCGTAGCCGGTATCATGATTAAGCGCGGATCGACTCCGATGGCAATGGCCGTACCCGCGAGGATCGGCAACAGGGCGCTGACCGTAGCCACGTTCGATGTGAATTCCGTCAGAAACGTCATCAGGAAGCACGATGACGCGACGAGCAACCATAATGGCCAATCGGCAACCGCGACCGCGAACCGATCACCGGTCCATTGAGCCAACCCCGTATCGCTAAACGCCTTTGCCAATGCGAACCCACCGCCGATTAGCAAGAGAATCCCCCAAGGCAATTTCGTTTCGGCAGTCTTCCAATCCATCAAATACTCCATTTTTCCAGTCGCCTCGTTTCGACGCGCCGGAATGAAAAACATCAATACGGCCATCGCAATGGCTACCGTGGAATCGTGAACGGCGGATGACGCGAATTCCGGATCGCTTCCCATTTGAATCAACCATTGTTCAACATAAATTCCCCAGCCCGGAAGTAACGGTTCGCCCATTGAAACCTTTAGCGGCGTTCGAAATATCCACAGAGTAGCCGTCGCGATGAAAACGGCCAGAATGCTAAGTTCCTCGCGACGAGGTCGCCCCAGTTTGCGCAGACGCGCTGAGAAGAAACTACGATCCAATTGGTGGGCCGAACTCAGTTCGGGCAGTTTGCAAATCAACGCGCCCCACGTGCAGATGATCATCAACACTCCGCATGGCAATACGGCAGTCATCCACTGCCCTGCCGATATCGCTGGCGCTTCGGGAAACCGATCGCTCCAGATTTGTACAAACTGCACATTCGTAGGAGTGCCAACCAAACTTGTGAATCCGCCGATACTCGCGGCGTACGCAATCCCCAACATTAACACGACGGACAGCCGCGCTACCACGGGATCTTGAATGTCGCCCGAGGCATCAAGTTCGTCTGGCGTGCCTTCACCGTCGCCTATAACGACATCGTTGATCGAAGTCAGCAACGCCAATGCGATCGGCAACATCAACAGCGTCGAAGCGGTATTGCTGATCCACATCGACAAAAAAGCCGTTGCCAGCATGAAACCTAACACCACTCGCCGCAGGCTCGACCCCAGGATGCGCACGATATGTAAGGCCATACGTCGGTGCAAATTCCATTTCTCAATACCGAGCGCGATCAGGAACCCCCCAAGAAACAGGAAGACGTTCGCGTTGATGTAGGATTTGCTGACCGTGTCCGCCGTTTGAATTCCCATCAGCGGGAACGCGATGAGAGGAATCAACGCAGTCGCAGCGATCGGGATCGCTTGAGACAACCACAGCACTGCCATCAACAAGGTCACGGCGGCCAAGCGCTGCGCTTCAGCCGGCAGATCGTCCGGCCCGGACCAACCCAGTGTCATCAGGAACACGACGACGCCCAGCACCTTTCCCGCAGCCGCGAGTTGTTCCTCACGCGATCTGAAGCGGCCGACTTGTTTGGCGTTCATCAGGGCTGTCGTACCATGTGCTGAAAATTCGGTTCCAGACGATGCATTTCGATCACTGCGCCACGCTGTTTGTCAGACTAATCATCGGCCGGGTGAATAAACTGATGACCGTCGGGGCGGACCGTCAGCACCGGGCATTGCGCTTTCTGCACCACTCTCTCGGCAGTGCTGCCCATGAGTATATGTGCCACCAAACCGTGGCCGTGAGTACCAACGACGATGAGGTCGATGTCGTGCTCTCGGGCATCCTGGACGATATTGACGAAGGGAGTCCCATGGGCCCAACGCGTTTGGATCTGAACTTCAGCTGCATCATCGGGCAGAATCCAATTCTCTAACCGCGTTTTGGCGTATTCTTCCAACTCTGTACCGCTCGGAACGGGACAACTGTCGAACATCGGCAGCGCGGCAATGGGATCTTCGATCACATGCAGCAAATGCAACTCCGCACCAAACTGCTTCGCCAATTCCAATGCGTAGTTCGTTGCAGCCAATGCGGGTTCGCTGAAATCAGTTGGCAACAATATTCGTGATATGCTCATTATCACATCAATTCTCTCGCGGTTGATCCAAACCGAGACCTCAGCGGGGCGAGGTTCCCGCTAGGCGGCAGAAACTGCACATGGCTACCAATAACAATCGCCTTGGTCCAAATCGAGTTCGCTCCCGACGAATTGCTTTCCATGCACCGGGGAAGATAACGCGCCGGTTCGACATTCGCCAGTGGGAATTCACGTTGATCAGTCTTGGTTCGTTTCCCTCTCAGCCTGAGGCACCTGCGAAAGATGTGCCAGCGGGTGGATCGATGACAGGGCTCGATACAATAGGGACGGTAGAGACCGCGCTCCGATCGCAGTATCATGAGCCGAGGAACAATTGACACATGACGTCGCCGATAGCGCGACAATGACTGTTCAACTACCGGGAGCAACAACATGGAAAAGTGGCCAATCGGAGTCTTTGCCTCGGTCGATGCCGGCTTAGGCGTTCATTTCGACGTCGTACAGGAATTAGGAATTCCAACCATCCAGCTTCATGCCCCGCATCAAGACACGCGCACCGAGCAAACGGCGAAAGACTTTCTCGGACGCTGTAGCGATGCCGGCATCGTTATTACCGCCGTTTTCGGCGGATTCGAAGGAGAAAGCTACGCCGACATCCCCACAACCGTTCGCACCGTCGGCCTGGTCCCCGAAGAGACCCGGGCCGCCCGCGTTCAGGAAATGAAAGAAATCTCCGACTTCGCTGCCCAGCTGGGGTGCACAACCGTTGCACTGCACATCGGATTTGTCCCCGAGGATCGCAACGGCGACAGTTACCAAGGTTTGTTGGCCGTCACACGCGAACTGCTCGACCACGTCGCCGGAAACGGCCAATGTTTGAACCTCGAAACGGGACAGGAAACTGCCGACCATTTGCTCGAATTCATTGCCGACGTCGAACGCGACAATCTGTTCATCAATTTCGACCCGGCCAACATGATTCTGTACGGAACTGGCGATCCCATTGAGGCACTCAAAAAAGTCGGCAAATACGTGCGCAGCGTTCACTGCAAAGATGGAACTTGGGCAGCCCCTGAAAAACGCGGCAAAGAATGGGGCGCCGAAGTTCCATTGGGCGAGGGGGACGTCGGCATGGAAACTTATCTGCGAACGCTGAAAGATTTGGGCTATGACGGCCCGTTGACCATTGAACGAGAAATCGCCCACGACCGGGAGCGGCAAAAAGCCGACATCGGCGCCGCGGTGAATCTCCTGACCGAATTGCGCGAGAGGATTGGGTAAGAGTTCCCTACTACCCACTCGATGAATCTCTGTATCTGCGTTTCGTCCTTACAACTGCAGGTCTATGCTGCAATTCGCATCGTTGCAACGTACAGGATCAGTTATAGTGTTGCGCATCCATAATTGGCGGTTGGCAGTGTTTCGATACTAAATGTGGAAATGCGCAGGGAGGCGTGAGAAATGATCCGAATTCTTCAGGCATTGCCGTTAGTTGCCCTAGTTTTGTATGTCGTTAGCTACGGAGTTCTATTGGATCCGGTGTGCTTTGTGAGTTCCCCATTGCAGCTATCTGGTCCAGCGACAACTGTGTTTATGCGTGACCCACAGTACCGTCTCAAGGATCCGTTGGTCAACAAGATCTTTAAGCCCATGGTGTGGATCGACCAAAAAGTGAGGCCGAATTACTGGGGTTGGACCGAACCAATGCCAACCGTTCATTCGAGCGCAGACTGGCAAGGGCTGTAAGGACATAGTGGCAGAAAATGGGGACATTCTACTTTCTCAGGCGCACCAGATTGTTCATGTGAAGTCACCCTCAGGATAGTTGAATGTCCCCATTTTCAGATTTGGAATTTCAGAATTCTGCAGTTTGCCATTCGCGTTGCCAGCGCGGGCTTGTGAAACTTATGGAAGTCCACCACGCAACCATCTTAGCGGCTTCGCGCCTTCGCGTGAGATTTCTTACGCTTGGCACGACAGAACCGTCATTCCCGCGGAGGCGGGAATCCAGTTTTCACTTTGGTCGCCTGACCTAACCTTCAGATGCCAGCAAGTTCACAACACCGAAATTCTTTTAGTCTCGATGGATAGGCATTGATTCCTCCGCGACCGACGAGCAACAGATGGTATCGATTTCATGAAAGTCACCCAACTTGCCTGGTACATCACCGGCGCTTTGGCACTTTTGGGTCTATTCTCCTCACTCATGACCTTCATACCTGAGCCGGGAGAAGAACCACCAAACGGTGCGGCAAGTTTGATCCTGTTCGGCCCATTGGTGGTTATGGGCATCTTCGTATTGATTCGCCTCGGAAGGCTTCCGCAAGACCACTGGGTTCACCATTCCAAACTACTATCTGTTTTTCTGGCGTTTGTGGCGATCACGTTGACATTGCTCGTCATTTCGGTCGGTTGAGCCGGAAGCACGTGCAAAAATCGACGACCGCCCACCGCTTCCGCCATCTGGTTAAGGTTTCGCTGCCATTTCGCTACGATGAGGAATCAGGCGCACCAATCCGGCCGAAGTTGGTTGAAACCGAACGGGGAATTGCCTATATTCAGCCGCGTTCAATTTGTCGATTCACAAACTCGTAAACGGCAGATAGAACAACAGTTACGACCGGGACAGGTAGCTCAGTTGGTAGAGCACAGGACTGAAAATCCTGGTGTCGCGAGTTCGATTCTCGCCCTGTCCACTCCGACGCGTTCACTGTGAACGCGCAATCGTGTTCAGCAGTTTGTTAGGTCAGGACTAGTAATCCTGTCCTCACAACTCGACGGGGACAATGCTGGCCGCCTTGCAGGGCCATTTCACCCTATGTTTCTCGGGCGTTTTGCACGACGCTGCGCTCCCAGTTAGCACCCAGCATCACCACGTTGGCAGACCACACTCAGCGAATTCTGACGGCGCAACCGACCCAGCGATCAGTCGAGGGCGGATTTCTATCGGCCTAAGAGATCTCAAGATCACGCGTCACGTGCGCAGCGAACCGCTCGAGAGCCCTGATAATTCAAGCTACGATTTCAGCTTGTCGTCAACTCCGCCTATGAGTTCGTCGTCGCCTTTTTCCCCTTTGAGGTAATCCTTGTATTCGTCGTCGGTAATCGTGCTGATGTTGTCCAACGCTGATGCCAAGTCGCCGGTAATCCAATCCGCCATGGCGTTCTACGGTTCTGGAAGATTAAGCTCATTGGATTAGTTCAACACGTCTCCTTCGCCGGCGTTGAAGTCGGTGAAGTCGCTGCCGAGGGTGTTAAGCGTGTCAGCACCCGATTGGCCTAACAGGGAATCATCTTCCAGTCCGCCGGTCAGTGTATCGTTGTCGTCGCCACCGCGTAGTAGGTCCGCTTCATCGCCACCGGTGAGAGTGTCGTTGCCGCCTTGCCCGTTGATCTGCACCGCAACCGTCGACCCAGCCGCCGTGATGATATCGTTAAATGACGATCCAAACACAATCTCCAAACCGGTCGTTACCATGTTGAGATTGATTGCTGACCCGGCACCTGTGGCGATTCCCAGGTCAGTCCCCGTTCCGCCTTGAACAGTCGAGTCGTTTTCGTCAAATTCGATTCGATCGTTTCCGATGCCGGCACTCAAGGAATCATCTCCCGCTTCACCGACCAGTTTGTCATTGCCGTCACCGCCAGTGATTTGATCATTGCCGCCGCGGCCGTGGACCACAACACCCACTGTCGAACCGGCAGCGGTGACGATGTCGGCCGATTCCGAACCGATGAATCGTTCCAGCCCAGCCGTCGTCATGTTGATCGTCACACCGCTGGCTGATCCGGACGCGGAACCGGTATCGGTTCCGCCCCCTCCCTGGACTGAGGAATCGGTCGCTTCGAAGTCGATACGATCGTCGCCCAATCCCCCGTCATGCGAATCGTCTCCGACACCTCCGTTGAGATAATCGCCTTCGGCTCCCCCGACCAGCGTATCATTTCCATCACCGCCGAAGATCAAGTCGCCCTCGTCCCCGCCGGTTAATTGATCGTTTCCGCCATTGCCGCGCAGTTCAACTTCGGCCGTTGCGCCAGCGGCCGTCACGATGTCGACAAATGCGGAGCCGAAAAAGACTTCCAACCCTGTCGTCACCATATTGAGATTCATCCCCGAAGCCGCTGCGGTGGCATCGAGCGTATCCCGGCCAGTTCCCCCTTGGAAGGATGTATCATCAGCGTCAACGGCTAACCGGTCATCGTCGGCTCCGCCGTCGTACGAATCGACCCCATCCAATCCGGTAAGTGCATCGTTGCCCGCTCCCCCGATTAAGGTGTCATTCCCGGTCCCGCCATTGATAAGATCGCCCCCATCGCCACCGGTGATTTGGTCGTTTCCACCGCGGCCTTGCACCACCACGCCGACTGTCGAACCGGCGGCGGTAACGATGTCGGCGAAGTCCGAACCGATGAACTGTTCCAGCGCAGCGGTCGTCATGTTGATTGTCACACCACTCCCTGAACCGGTAGCGGACCCGATATCAGTACCGTCGCCTCCTTGGATCGAGGAATCACTCGCGTCGAAGTTGATGCGATCATTCCCCTGACCGCCGGTTTGCGAATCGTCTCCATCACCACCGTCGAGGTAATCGCCTTCGTCGCCTCCCACCAACGTATCATTTCCCCCCCCACCGAAGATCAAATCGCCCAGATCGCCGCCGGTCAATTGATCGTTGCCTCCATTGCCGCGCAGTTCCATAGCGACGGACGCACCGGCGGCACTCACAATGTCTTCAAACGCGGAACCGAAAAAGACTTCCAGCCCAGCGGGGATCATACTGAGATTCATCCCCGAGGCAGCCGACCGCGCGTCAGCCGTGTCCCGGCCAGTTCCCCCCTGGATTGAAGTATCGTCAGCGTCAACGGCCAGCCGGTCATCGTCGGCTCCCCCGTCATACGAGTCGACACCGTCCAGGCCGGAAAGTGCATCGTCGCCCGCTCCTCCCAGCAGAATGTCATTGCCGGCCCCGCCATTAATGACGTCGCCCCCATCGCCGCCGGTCAGTTGGTCGTTCCCCGCCTCGCCGAACAGAACTCCGGTGATTGCACCGAGTGACGAATCAAGCGTGAGGAAGTCATCGCCGGCATTGCCCAAAACGCGAATCGATGTCAGGCCCGCGAGATTCTCTCCGGTGTTAATCACCGATCCGCCGTCGACGATTTCCACCACGCCGCCGTTGGCCTGCACCACAATCTCATCTGCCAGTGCCGTGCCACGCACCACCATTTGACCGCCGTTGACTTGGAACGTCGCCCCGTTCGCTTTACGAATCCGCACGCGGTAGTCTTCCACTTCACCATCGTCGGCACTATCGGTCGTATCGAGGTTCCCTGCCGTGCTGATTCGGAATCGGGCATAGGTGAATCCGGGGACGGCGGCGCCCGGTACATTGAAGGTAATCTGATTGTTTCCGTTAACGACCGCCGTGGAGTCCGCGATTTGTTCCGAGGCTTCCCACGTTCCGTCATTGTCGAAGTCGACCCACGCATCGAGTAGTGCCCCACCCGGCGCGTTTTGCACGTCGACGTCGACCTGAAACCCGACTTCCCCGGCCGTCATGACACCGAACGTCACGCCATCCTCATCATCGGGCGAACCGGTTGTGTCATCCGCATCGGCGTTCGTTGAATGTGTGCCATCTCCTTCGATATCGCGATTGGCACCCAGCGTCGGACCTGTCGGAGTATGACGAGCCCCATCCTCCGCCAACGTCACCGGATACGGTGTTGGCGCATCACCGAAATCGAAAGCAACATTCTCGTACCAGGCGATCGTGTCATCAAGAATAGATGCGCTCAAGACATCCAGATCGCCGTCGCCATCCACGTCCGCCGCAAACACGCTGTAGGCACCATTGGCGGCAGTACTGACCGTGTGAGACGTGAAGTTTTGACTGCCGTCGTTCTCGTACCAGGCAATTTTGCCATCAGAAAATGACGCACTGAGAACATCCAGGTCGCCATCGCCATCCACATCCACCGCGAACACGCTTCTCGCGGACTCGGCAGCCGTGGTGATCGTGTGCGCCGTGAAGTTCTCACTCCCGTCATTCTCGTACCAGGCGATCGTGTCGTCATTCGCCGATGCACTCAGCACATCGATGTCCCCGTCACCATCCACGTCCGTCGCGAACACACTTCTGGCTTCATCGGCAGCCGTCGTGATCGTGTGCAGGGTGAAGTTCTGACTGCCGTCGTTCTCGTACCACGCAATCTTGTCGTCGTTGCGGGACGCACTCAGCACGTCCAAATCCCCATCGCCATCCACATCTGCGGCAAATACGCTTAAAGCAAAATCTGCAGCCGTCGTAATTGTATGCGCCGTGAAGTTCTGGCTCCCGTCGTTTTCGTACCACGCAATCTTGTCATCAATGAATGATGCACTGAGTACATCGATATCGCCGTCACCATCCACGTCCGCCGCGAACACCTTGTTAGCCCCGTCCGCAGCGGTGGTAATTGTATGTGCCGTGAAATTCTGGCTGCCGTCATTTTCGTACCACGCGACTTTGTCGTCAGAGAACGATGTGCTGAGGACGTCTAAGTCACCGTCGCCATCCACGTCCGCGGCAAAGACCGCATTTGCCGTATCTGCAGCCGTGCTAATCGTGTGCGTCGTGAAGTTGCCACTCCCGTCGTTCTCGTACCAGGCGATCGTGTCGTCATTCGCCGATGCGCTCAGCACATCCATATCGCCATCACCGTCCACGTCGACCGCGAACACGCTGTATGCCGCATCGGCAGAGGTGCTCACCTCATTCTGGCTCTCGAACACTCCGCCCGCGGACGCCGGATTGGTGATCGTCACCTGGTAATCTTCGACTTCACCGTCGGCCGCCAACCCGGTCACCCCCAAATCACCCGCCGTGCTCAGCCGGAACCGGGCATACGTCGTCCCCGCCACCGCGAAGCTCGGCACATCGAACGTCAAATTGTTGTCGCCCGTACTCACGCTAAACGAATCGAAGATCTGTTCCCCAGGACCGCCCCAACTCCCGTCGCCGTTGAAATCGATCCACGCGTCAAGCAGTCCGGCCGCTCCCTGCACGTTGACCGTCACCGTTGCATCCAAGGCCCCCACCTGGATCGTCCCGAACGTCACGCCATCCTCATCGTCGGGGGAACCGGTCGTGTCATCCGCGTTGGCATTGGCTGAGTGTGTACCATCCGCTTCGCTATCGCGATTGGCACCTAACGTGAGTCCGGTCGCCTGATGATACGCACCATCCTCGGCCAGCGTCACTGGATACGGAGTCGGCGCATCGCCGAAGTCGACCGTGTCAAAGTTCTCGAACCACGCAATCGTGTCGTCACTATTCGACGCGCTCAGCACATCGATGTCGCCGTCACCATCCACGTCCGCTGCGAACACACTGCGCGCCGCAGTGGCGGCCGTCGTGATCGTATGCGCCGTGAAGTTCTGGCTGCCGTCGTTCTCGAACCACGCAATCGTGTCGTCATTATTCGACGCGCTCAGCACATCGATGTCGCCGTCACCATCCACGTCTACAGCGAATACGCTGACCGCAGCATCTGCGGCCGTCGTGATCGTATGCAGCGTGAAGTTCTGGCTGCCGTCGTTCTCGTACCACGCAATTTTGTTATCTGATATTGATGCACTGAGGACATCCAAGTCCCCATCACCGTCCACGTCCGCTGCGAACACACTGCGGGCCGCATCGGCGGCCGTCGTGATCGTGTGAGCCGTGAAGTTCCCGCTCCCGTCGTTCTCGTACCACGCAATCTTGTCGTCGTTGACGGATGCGCTCAGCACATCGATGTCGCCGTCCCCATCCACGTCCGCCGCAAACACGCTGCGCGCCGCATCAGCGGCCGTCGTGATCGTGTGCGCCGTGAAGTTCTGACTCCCGTCGTTCTCGAACCACGCAATCTTGTCGTCACTACCCGATGCGCTCAGCACGTCGATGTCGCCGTCACCATCCACATCCACCGCGAACACACTCCAAGCCGCATCGGCGGCCGCGCTAATCGTATGGGCCGTGAAGTTCTGGCTGCCGTCGTTCTCGTACCAGGCGATCTTATCGTCAAAATATGATGCACTCAGGACATCGATGTCCCCGTCGCCGTCCACGTCCGCTGCGAACACACTGCGCGCCCCATCGGCGGCCGTCGTGATCGTATGCGCCGTGAAGTTCTGGCTGCCGTCGTTCTCGTACCACGCAATCGTGTCGTCATTCGCCGATGCACTGAGTAGATCCAAGTCGCCGTCGTCATCGACGTCGATCGCAAACACGCTAAAGGCGCCATTCGCACCGGTCGTAACCGTGTTCTGACTCCCGAACATGCCGCTCGCGGACGTCGGATTGGTAATCGTCACTTCATAATCTTCGACTTCGCCGTCGGCCGCTGCGCCAGTGACGCCCAAATCACCCGCCGTGCTCAGCCGGAATCGAGCATACGTTATTCCTGCAATCGCGTAGCTGGGCACGTCGAATGTCAGCGCATTGTCACCGGTACTCACGCTGAATGAATCGAAGATCTGTTCGCCTGGACCGCCCCAACTGCCATCGCCGTTAAAGTCGATCCAGGCATCGAGCAGTCCGGCCGCTCCTTGCACATTCACTGTGACGGTCGCATCCAAGGCTCCCACCTGGATCGCCCCGAACGTCACGCCATCTTCATCGTCAGGCGAACCGGTCGTGTCATCTGCGCCGGCGTTGGCAGAGTGCACGCCGTCCCCTTCGGTGTCGCGATTAGCCCCCAGCGTCGGACCGGTCGCGGTATGACGGGCCCCATCTTCTGCCAACGTCACCGGGTACGGGGTCGGTGCATCTCCGAATTCGAGACTGTCCTGGTTCTCGTACCAGGCGATCGTGTCGTCATCGGCAGAGGCGCTCAGCACGTCGAGATCTCCATCGCCGTCCACATCGGCAGCAAACACGCTTCCAGCAAAATCGGCGGCCGTCGTGATCGTGTGAGTTGTGAAGTTCTCACTCCCGTCGTTCTCGTACCACGCGATCTTGTCGTCACTAATCGAGGCACTCAGAACGTCGATGTCGCCGTCACCATCCACGTCCGCCGCAAACACACTTCTGGCTCCATCAGCAGCCGTCGTAATTGTGTGCGTGGTGAAGTTCTGGCTCCCGTCGTTCTCGTACCACGCAATCTTGTCGTCGAAGCGAGAGGCGCTCAGCACATCGATGTCCCCGTCACCATCGACGTCCACCGCAAACACGCTTTCAGCAAGATCGGCAGCCGTTGTGACCGTGTGCACGGTAAAGTTTTGGCTGCCATCGTTCTCGTACCACGCAATTTTGTCATCAATGCGCGAGGCACTCAGCACATCCATGTCGCCGTCACCATCCACGTCCGCCGCAAACACACTCCAGGCTGCGTCGGCGGCCGTTGTAACCGTGTGTATCGTGAAGTTCCCGCTCCCGTCGTTCTCGTACCACGCAATCTTATCGTCAGACGCCGACGCACTCAGAATGTCCAAGTCCCCGTCGCCGTCCACGTCCGCACCAAACACACTTTCGGCTCCATCGGCGGCCGTCGTGATCGTATGCGCCGTGAAGTTCTGGCTTCCGTCGTTTTCGTACCACGCAATCGTGGCGTCTAAGAACGAGGCGCTAAGCACATCGATGTCGCCGTCCCCATCCACGTCCACAGCAAACACGCTTTCAGCAAGATCGGCAGCCGTCGTGACTGTGTGCACGGTAAAGTTTTGGCTGCCATCGTTCTCGTACCACGCAATTTTGTCATC
>JANQRQ010000258.1 GCA_028284485.1 Planctomycetaceae bacterium
GCGGTGGACGCGGCGGATTCGGCGGCGACCGTGGCGGCTTTGGCGGCGGACGCGGTAGCTTCGGCGGCGACCAAGGTGGCCGTGGCGGATTCAGCGGACGAACCGGCGGATTCGGCGGCCGCACTGGTGGATTCGGCGGGCCGGGCGGCGGAGGGCCGGATGGATTCAATCCTGCCGATCGGATTATGCGGTTCACCGACCGCGATCAAAACGGTCAAATCGATCCCCAGGAATTCGAATCGATGCCTTCCACAATGAGGCAAACGCTGGTTGATCTCGGTGTCGATACCTCGAAGCCCCTGTCGGCTGACAAAATGTCGGAACTTGGCACGCAAATGATGGAACGGCTGCGAGGTGGTCGGGGCGGCGATTCCGAAGGCCGATCCCGATTCGGTGGCCGAAGCCGCAGTCGTGAGCCGGAACCGGAACCCGTGACCCCTATCAATCCAGACATTCCGACAGATTATGCAGCGAACGACCTCAACGGCGACGGTCAAATCGGCATGTATGAATGGGACCGCTCGCAGTTGGCACAATTCCTGAGCCTCGATCGCAACGGCGACGGATTTCTGACAGCCCAAGAGCTCATTTACTACAAGCCGCCCGAAACGACGGAAGAGTCATCAGTCGCTTCGACGACCAGCAGTACGCCACCTTCGACCTTTTCGGCCCGGCCGACGTCTTCCGGTAGCACAACTGCGACGGCTTCCGAATCCTCGACGCGAAGCCGCGGATCGCGAAGTCGAGAAACCTCGACCGAATCTTCGACTCCGCCTGTGAGTAAAGAAGCACGGTTAGCTAGTATCCTGTTCCGTTCGCTCGACCGGGATAAGGATGGCAGCGTAAACCAGGAGGAGTGGGACCGCAGCCGCACGATCAAGGCAAAGTACGAAAAAGCCAATATTGAGTTGAAGCTGCCAGCGACCGCCGCCGAGTTTCAAGAAAGCTATGTGCGTGTACAGCAGGCAGGCAGTTAAGCCGGGTTGCTGACCAAACGGCGATAGAAGAAACAGAAGCCCGGTACCAGGGTTCGTGCCGGGCTTTTTTGGTGGACAGACTCAACTCGATACGGGGACATTTTGCATCTCGCGAATCAAAAAAGGGGACATCCTAACTTTTTGGGAAATTCCACAAGCCAAAAACTCGTGCTCGGAAAAAAGTAGAATGTCCCCTTTTTCGGAAAGTGCTTTATAAACCGAATCTTTCGTCGATGCGGCCCGAGATTGCCAATCCCAGCAGACGCAGGAAACCTTCGTCGAACTCTAAACGAAACCGACCACCCTTCTCGGTGGGACGAGCTTCCAAACGGAGGGCGTCGGGATACTCCTTGAAAGATGCTTTGGCAAGTTCCGCAAACTGCCCGTCCCCCATCTTGGACAGCCAGGTGGACATATTGACGACAAACTGCAGTGGCGCATCGGGCGGACGGGTGACCTCGATCTGGGCCTGCGAGACCTGATCAATCGCCAGCTTTAGGGAAGTCAGCGCGTTGTCACCTCCCACCGCGTACCAGATCGCCTTCGAACTTCCACCGAGATACAGCGCCGGCTTGCCGCCATACAATCGTTCGTCTTGCCGCCTCGACTTTGTCCCGCGGACACGATGAAAAGTCACTCCGCCGTGCGACCCCATGTTGACGTCGAGTTCGGCAACGTTGGGATCGCTGTCGAGGCGATTCATTAAATCAGCGACGGCGTTGCCAAACTTATGGCCGGAGGCGAGTTTCATTCCGCCGATCAATACGAATTGTCCACCGGGGTAAATAAAGAACTGCGAGAAGAGGTCGACTTGCCCCGCCTCGGCAGTTTCACGCAGCGATTCGAAGATTTTACCGATGGGCGTGGGATCGCCCTCGTCATCCTTCATGTCAGCCACGATTTCGGACTCGGCGACGGACATGATTTCCATAACCATTTCTTTCATGCTGTCGTCCAACCCCCACGACGTGGAAAACGTGAGCGGTGCCTTGTCATCGATGGCGTTGGAAAAGTAGCTATGTCGACCGCCGATGCCGATCAGAAATTCCGACAGGCTGCTATCATCCTGGGCATCGAGACTAAGCTCCAAGATTGCCTGCCGTGTCGTCGGGGAGGCTTGAATACCCAAAATTAACTTTTCGCCATGCGTCAAAAGCTGTTCAATGAACTCGAGCAGGAACTCGGCTTCGGCCTTGCGCACACGGTAGGCCCCGTCCGGTTCGTCATTTCCTTGTTGCAATTCGCCGGCGGCACTACTTTGCAGATAGGTTAAAAAGACATTACGTGTCGTTTCGCCAACCACGTTGACGTTGACCGACAGGGATAAGTCGTATCGAGACGAGACCGTTTCGGTGACTTCTTCCGGTGCTTCGAATTCCCAATCGAGATGCAGCGCATCGGAGGCAATGAAGGCGTACCCGTCGACAATTTTCACTTGTAGAATGCCACGCGGCCCGGCGATTTCGTAACGGTTTTCTTCGTCTTCGACTTTGAGCGTCGCAAACGGACCCATCTCCACCGTTTCCATGAACAGCTCAACATTATCGACGGGGACATAGCCGACGGGAATCGGAATCGGCAGCAGACCCGGCTCAACATAAATCATCAGGCCGAACGGTTTCGTCCGGTTGAATCCCTGCAAGTCGTTGACGTTGGCCAATGCGCCGTTGATCAATTCGGAGTATTCGGGTCGTTCGGCCAATGCGAAAACGTAATCGACGTTTTGCAGCATATGCTCGAGGCTGGCACAATTGACCATGACCAATGGCCGCAGCGGTTCTTCTTCTTCCTCCTCGACATCGGTGTCGTCGGTTGTCTCCGACTGTGCGACTGCCGCGCTCGTGAAACTCAGCGGCGAGTTTTCCGGGCCGGTGACAGCCATCACGACGAACAGAATCAGCAAGGTCTGCAGTGAAAAGAATCGATTGATCAACTTCTGCCCCTTAATTGTTGTTTCGCTTGGCAATAGGCAAACGAGCCGATTGCGGCGATCGAGTGTCGTGGGCACCGGCGGTCTTGGTTGGTGGGTTTGTTCAGGCTCAACAGATCATCAATGCTGAATAACGCCAATAGCCCATTGTTCGGTTTGGGGTCGTGTCAGATCTGGGGCAATGTTGCCCCTGATTCGACTGTAGAATGTCGGCCTGGAGGCCACAATCTCGAATCTTCCGGATCGGGTTGCCTCGTGAATCGACCGGCCGTTTCCCCCGTCAGGTTGTAGCATGCTTATTACCAACGGGAACAGACAAGGGTTTCATAAATCGGCATCCGGGGGTGTTTTGGGCTGCAAACACTGGGCCGAAACCCAAATGACAAATCGATCCAACTCTTTATTTCATCAACTGTTCCGACCGATTGAACATGCTTGATTGCGGCTGGGGAGAATCGAGCGACCGGGGATGCAATGCCCGTCGACACATTGTCACTTTCGACCGAATGCCACGCTGCCGAACCACGCTTGACCGAAAGTAGATCCTACTGGATGATACTCGCGATGCGTTATTCAGCAGGCAATGCAAAGCGGATCAAGATACTCCCGGGGCTGGCCGGTTTATGCTGGTCGAAATCGATTTCGTCGACGCGTTTGGAAAGTATCGGCGTCCTGCGCAGTTCTTGAACCGCTGGTAGCATGGAGGGGCGAAATGTTAAGAATGGCAAACTCGTTTCGATTGGCCGCCGCAAGCCTGGTGCTATTTGGCATGATCGGTTGCGGCACCGATTCTGATCCGAGCCATTCTGGTGCTGCGTCTCCACAAATCACTGACGATTCCTCTGAAAGCTTTGAACAAATGAGAGTCCAACGGGAACCGCTTGTCCTCGACGATCCACCAGAAGGCCCGCAGCTCGAGCAGTTCTTTCTGACGAACAAGAATGGAATCACAGTCTCGATCATCAACTTCGGAGCCATTGTGACAGCGGTCGAAGTGCCCGACCGGGATGGGAACGCCGACAACGTCAATTTGGGTTTTACCGACCTGGCTGACTATTTCGAGCCAGGTCCCTACTTCGGAGCGATTTGCGGACGATACGCGAATCGCATTGCCGGCGGAAAGTTTTCGATCGACGGAACCGAGTATGCGCTTGCGACGAACAACGGCCCGAACCACCTGCATGGCGGCGATCGTGGGTTTGATAAGAAGGTCTGGGTGCCGGAGATTTCCGAAGAGGATACATCGGCCACACTGAAACTCGTTTACGTGAGTGCCGACGGCGAAGAGGGATATCCCGGGAATTTAACCGCAACTGTCGAATACACCTTGAACGATCTCAACGAGCTGCGCATCGAATACACTGCGACATCGGACAAAGCGACACCCGTCAATTTGACCAGCCACTGCTATTGGAACCTGGCTGGTGCCCAGCCGGACGGCGGCGATGTGCTCGACCACGTTCTGACTCTTCACTGCGATCGCTACTTACCTGTTGACGAAACTCAAATTCCCACCGGCGAATTGCAGGCGGTTGCCGAATCGCCAATGGATTTCACCACCGCGACGCCAATCGGCGCACGGATCGAACAAGTCGAGGGTGGCTACGATCACTGCTACGTCGTTAACAACGGCGGAGAAGTCTTAACCTTGGCTGCCGAAGTTCAGGAGCCAAAGTCCGGACGTGTGATGAAAGTTTTCACAACCGAACCGGGAGTGCAGCTATATACCGGCAATTTCCTCGACGGGTCGGAATCGAGCGGTGGCTATCAACAGCACGAAGGCTTCTGCCTGGAATGCCAGCACTTTCCCGATTCGCCCAACCAATCGGGCTTTCCCAGCACGATTCTGGAACCAGGGCAGATTTATCGGCAAACGACCGTTTACCAGTTCTCGGTTGAATAATCACGCTGGTTGATCGGCGCTCGAAGCGCTGGCATTCTCCCAGGTCGCTGGAATCTCACACGTCGCGACAGGTCTTGAGGCACTGTGCCGAAAAGATTTGTGCAAAACGATGCGTCGCAACGCGCCCGATGTCGACAGTCGTCGACGCGATGACTTGCGCCCTGGCAAATTTCTTTACGCAGATTCCGCGAAGACCACTCGCGAACTATCGACAGCGTATAACGCTGACTTGTGGTGGCAGCAATCGCGTTTTGTTCTCGGCTGGCTGGCTCCCACGAGCCGGAAACGCCCACGAGACAAAGTCAAACCGCTCTAAAACGCGGCGACGAGCTTGCATCGCAATTTCGGTGTGTATCGTCCGGTCGGCTTATCGTTTTTACGAGTAGCGGGCAACAACATGGAACTTCAGTCACTTCTCGGGCTCGCGGTCACTTCACGATATTCCTCTCAAAACGAACAGGATGCCCCCATGAAACGGACTCGAAGACGGCGCAAACGAAGCCGCTCTCCACTGTTTCCCTCAACGGCCTGCGAATCGTTGGAAAACCGTACGATGCTGACCGCAAGTTTAGGTGCTGATGGCCTATTGAACATCGAAGGCACCGCCGATGCCGACGAAATCAGCGTCCGTGTGGAAGGTGAAAACATCGTCGTCAATGAGAATGGTGAAGAAACATCATTTGCAGCGGCCGACGTCGATCAGATCTTTGCCGATCTTGGTGAGGGCGATGATCGATTCATCATTCGTCGAGGCGTCGATGTGCCCGCCACAGTCGATGGAGGCGCCGGTAACGATGTGATCGTCGGTGGCTCGGCCGGTGACATACTCAACGGCGGCGAAGGCGACGACCGAATTCATGGCCGAAGCGGAGATGATACGATCGATGGCGGCGAAGGAGACGATCGACTCAATGGCGGACGCGGCGACGACAACCTCATCGGTGGCGACGGTGATGATTGCATGCGCGGCGGAAGCGGAGATGACATTGCTGAAGGGAACGACGGGGACGACCACATCAAAGGTGGCTCCGGTGATGACGAAATCAGCGGCGGCCTTGGCGACGACAATCTCTCCGCTGGCCGCGGTTCCGACCTTGTCTTCGGCGACGAAGATGACGACCGCTTGCGCGGCGATAGCGACACCGACGTTCTCGATGGCGGTGAAGGCGACAACCTGATTCATGACCGTGTTGATCGTTCGTTCCGCGGCCCCAATGCCGATCCGGAAGCAATTGCTGAACGTGCAAACGAAGTCTTTGCCTTTCTTGATGGCGACGACAGCGGCACACTCACCGAGGACGAGGTCGGGGAAAGCCGATTTGCCTCGAGAATCGATGCCGACACCGATGACAACGGCGAGATCACGCCGGAAGAATTCGCAACGGCATTCGAAACACGCCTTGAAGAGGCTGCAGACCGCGTTGACGAGCGCGTCGGCTTCGGACGACGCCTGCTCGGTCCCTTCCTCGGACGATTCCAAAACTTTGGCCGGCGAGCGTGACGATTGGCAATCCTACAGCGTATTACGCTGACTTGTGGCCGCGTCAATCACGTTGTGTTCCATGATCGCTAGCGCCACGAGCGAGAAACGCCAACAAGACAAAATAAGCCGCTCTCGTTCTGCGATCATTAGAAAAGCGTCGGTGTTGGAATCGTTGTAACCGTCATTGTCATGACCGGCCGCCGTTAATGTTTGCCGTGTTCCCCCAGTTTTGCCACGGATCGACGTGCGCGCACCGTTTTGTGAGCTAAGGTCCTCTCAGTCCCCGATTTGAAGAAAAGGAATACTGAGATGGCATGGAATCGATCACGGCGACGCAGAGGTCGTTCTTTGTTGCTACCGACCGCTGCTTGCGAATCGTTAGAAAACCGCATGATGCTGTCGGCCACGCTGGCAGACGACGGCACCCTCACCATTGAAGGAACATCGGGTCCCGATTTTATTTCGGTCTACGCCCATGGCGATAATCTCATCGTCTTCAAGAATGGAGTCCGCTCGTCATTTGCGCTCGCCGACGTCACCGAAATCGTCGCTAACGGCAACGGCAGCCACGACGCGATTATTATCAGCCGCAATGTGTCGATCCCCACAACGATCAACGGCGGAGCCGGTTATGATTTCATTCTCGGTGGGGCTGGAAGT
>JANQRQ010000262.1 GCA_028284485.1 Planctomycetaceae bacterium
CATCTGGTCCCGTTCGTTGCCCGCACGACAAAGCGTGGCTGTTGGTTTAGCCACGCGTTCGCTCAATTGGATGTCCCGACTGGCGGTGACACGTTGCGAGCGACGCTCAATGTGGCGGGACCTTTGGCCACCGCCGGCCGGATTAATGAGCCAGTGCTCTTGGGACTTGACATCGGTGCTGGGTATTGGCTGATTCCTAAAAGGTGCTCCGATTGCTTGGCGCTCGCCACGGTGGCCGAACTGCACTACACAGTTCCTCTAAACAACGTGGATTCGTTCGTCTCCGCGGGAACGTTAACATCGGTGTCGGTCAATACGCCCATCTCTGCCGCCTCGCAAATCTTGAATACGACAGTCGGAATCCATGTATCGTTGGGACGATCGTGGTCGGTCCGCTCCGGCGTGGCGATTCCTGTTCTCAACGAGCGCGTATTCGACATCGAGTCGCTGCTGCAGATCAATCGTACTTTTTGAGGATGGAGCGTAGCGGAGCGAGCCGCCCGGTGATTTGCGTGTTCCATCGGACGGCTCGCGCCGTTCCGCTAAGCAGCCAAGTCCACGAATCGTGAAATCTGATTTAGGCAATTGGACGCGCCGTTTGCAATCAATTTGTGTTCGGCTTGAGCAATTCAACCAACGGTTCTTCGACGCTGGCCGGTGGAGCGTCAATTTCGAGAAGACGGGCGATTGTCGGCGCGATTGCAGCGGGGCTGGTGGGGCGTTCGTATCGGCCTGGCTGAATGTCCGAACCAAGAAAAAACATCGGCACATGTGTATCGTAATACCAGGGACTTCCATGTGTTGCGGCCGACGAGCTATGAAACTGATATGGCTTCAGAACGTACAGGACGTCGCCGCTACGACCGTGTCCATAGGCATTGCGAAGTGCCCGTGTGATTCTTTCTTCGCCATTGATGGCACCGTCGGTGGGTCTTGGAACGATGACCCGGGCCACGGCGGGTTGGCGAGCGAGCCATTTAGCGACAATGTCGTGGGCTTCTGAATCTCCGCCTAAATAAACCTGGTGGGACTCAACGTGCAGCACCTGTTGTGATGTTGTCCCTTTCGCGGCGCGGATTTTCCCCTCGAGTTTCTGCTGCACGCCACGCAAACTCCCGAGCGGATTTCGCTTGGCCGGCAATTTCAACGTCGCGGCATACTCGGGAATCGGAGCCACGCCATGATCCGACGTCATCACCAACAACCACGGTCGGGATTGCATCCGCTGCTTGATCCAACGTGCGAAGTCCCTCAGTTGTAAATCCGTGCGATAAGTGATGTCTTCCACCTCCAAGCTGTATGGGCCAAAGCTGTGCCCGGCGTAATCGTTAGCAGAAAGCCCGACGTTGATTAGATCCGGCACTTCGTCCAGGCCAAGGCGTTCGGCATCAATGAGGCTGCGGGCGGCGTCGAGTGTTAGGTCGTTGGCGAATGGTGTCGACGGTAATTGACTCAGAAAATTCGGATCGCCCACCGCCGCCAGTTTGTGAGGAAAAGTCCGCCCCAAACTCGCATAAGGGCGCTCGTGGAGACTATCGTCCGGCCGGTCGTTGACATATCGCTCGGGGGAATGCAACAGCTTCCACTCGCGGCCTCCGTACTGTTCGATGGACCGCCCTTCGTTGATGTTGCGGATGTAACCCGGCAGGTCACTACGATAGTAGGTACTGGTCACCCAATTGCCGGACTTCTTGTCGAACCAATACACTCCATCCGCCATGTGGCCAGCCGGCAAAACGGCGGCTCGGTCCTTCACCGCGATGCTGAACACTTTGGCCTTGCGGCCGGTGGCGAGTTTCAACACGTCGCCGACTGTTCCGCAATTTAGATTCTTAGGAGAAACGCCTTCTTCCGCCCCGGTCGCACCGATGATCCCAACATCGGGATCGAATACGCAGTTGATCACTTCGCCGCGTTGGCGATCATACCAGGAGTTCCCGACGATGCCGTGCGTGTTTGGATACGCGCCGGTCATAATCGAAGCGTGGCCTGGTCCGGTGAAAGTAAACGCATGTCTATGATGGCAATTCGAAAATGAAACGCCGTCACGCTCCATGTTTCGAAAAAAACCGTCATCAGGAAAGTTATCACGAAATCGAATCAGGTACTCGTAACAAAGCTGATCCACGGTAACGACCACGACCAGTTTCGGCGTCTCGGCGCGAGCGATCGTTTTGTGGAGGCATGGTGAGCCTAAAAAGAGTATCAGTGCGGGAAGCAGGAAGCAACGAATGGGGTAACTCATGACAAGTCCTGTCGGCCAAATCGCAAAGCGGCCATATGCTAGACAACAATGATTCTAAATGAGATTTCGCAATTCGTGGAAGCGTAGCGGCGCGAGCCGCCCGGTGATTTGCGTGTTCCACCGG
>JANQRQ010000263.1 GCA_028284485.1 Planctomycetaceae bacterium
GAGAGGCTACGCCGAGCTATTGATTTCAGATGTTGGCTGCTGCCCAGGCCAGCGCTTGGGTGCGGCTGACGTCGTTGTTCAACCGGCTGCGTTCAATCGCTACAGCATGTTACGCTGCCTTGTGGCCGCGACAATCGCGTTTTGTACGATGATTGCCGGCTCCCGCGATCCAGAAAACGCCCGCGAGAAAAAGTGAATCGCTCTATTGTGGATTGATTGTCAGCGGGACTAAAGGCAGTGACGGCTCCTCGTCATCTCGCTGGTTCGTTTCCGGAGCGAGGACGGTATCGATCAGGAAGTACAGCAATTGTCTCAGCTCTTCCGGTTCGACTTCGTCTGCGAGAGCCTCGGATCGAATCCGCGACTTTTCAACCAACGCATCGGCTTTGTCGAATACTTCCGTATCCAAAAAGATTTGGCGCAACCGTTCGATGCGCGATTGATCGTCGTTCTCTTGCTGCATGATTTCAGACAGCGCCTGCTTTTGCCGGTCGTCTGCCGCCTGAAATGCCAGGGCCAATAGTATTGTCGGTCTCATCGAAACCGCATCCTGGCCGGAGATCAGCTTGTTGTTTTCGTCTCCCTGCCAGTCCTTCAGGTCGTTGAGGATCTGAAAGCCGACACCGAGGTGGCGGCAAAAGGCCGGAATCATTTCGTCGTAGTTGGATGTATCCCCAGCCATTCTCAGGCCCGCATAGAGCGCGGCTTCAAATGCGGGAGCCGTCTTCAAGGCATAGATTTGTAGGGCGTCGAGTGGAGACAAATCCGCCGTCGTTTGCGACTGCCATGCCATTTCGGCGCCTTGGCCGTCGCACAGCTTGACATGAGCGGCCGCCATGCGGTCAAGGACATCGCAGGCGACGTCGGCCCCGAGATCGGTGCGAGCGGAATTCAACAATCGATATCCCAGACCGATCAAGTGGTCACCAACGTTGATGGCCGTTCCGATATCATATTGCCGGTGCAAAGTCTGTCGACCGTACCGGTACATGTCGTCGTCTTCGATGTCGTCGTGGACCAGCGACGCCTTGTGAAATGCTTCAATCGACATCGCGACCCGCAGAACCGAATCGGGAAACGCGAGTTGCTCGGAATTGAGACCGCCATTGAGGCCGTTTGCCCCGGTGACTGCGTCGTAAGCGGCCAGTGTAATGAACGGGCGAAATCGCTTTCCGCCGTTAGCCAGCCAATCGTAGGCGATCGATTCGGTGAGCGCTAACGGCGAGGGCTTCTCGTCATCGTTTTTGCTGCGAACTCGGGGAAGCAGACGGTCAAAATCGTCATCGAATATCCGATTTGCCGAACGCATCAAGGGAAGGTAGCTCGTTGTTTCCGGTTCAGGAAGCGGTTCGTATTCTTCCAAGACATCCCACACCCAGGATTCGTCGAGCGTCGTATTCTTGCAGTCACCGGAATGCAGCGGGACCGCGTACGACGGAACGCCCGCGATCAAAACCTTGTCGATCGCTTTTTCCAGCACGTTCAAACAGGCCACGCCAAGGATTCCATCGATGTAACCGCCGACGATAATCTTCAGCACGATTGGCGAACCTTCGGCCACCAAGACCTTGTACCCCAATTGCTCGGCACGAACTTTGTAGTCTGCGATGGAGCAGGCGCCGCATTTCTCACAGTCGAGACCGAACTCATCATATTCCGCGGGACATCCTTCGGCATGCTTCAAGCAGTGCGGCAAAAGGAGCATCCGACGTTCAAACGGAATCGAAAGGAACTGGCGCTTCCAAAAGAAATTGCCAATTAGAACGGACGTAAATCCCAGGAACTTCTCGGGAAGGTCTAGGGTATCGAGAACATCCCGACCCCATTTTTCGAGTTCGACCCGGGTGAACGGCTTCGTTTTATCGAGTGTTTCCGCGTAGCGTTCGGCTTCGAGCTTAATGCGTTCCCGCTCGTCCAGTGTTTCGGGTACGAATTTCAAATGGCTCGTGCTGCGGCGTTTACGCTTTCGTTTTTGCGGTGCCGGAGCGGATTCCTGCAGGCCGTCACGCGATGTCTCAGCGATCGGAATACTGTCGGATTTTTGACGCTCAATCGGTGCAATTGACACTGTGGTGGCACTCCTAATGTAGACACCTTTTGCTGATCGACCGGCTACTTTCAGTCGGATACAGGTTGTCTTTCTCGATGTTGAAACCCGAACTGACTTGGTGCACCTTCCGTTAGTGTTTTCGCCAGGCGATTGGCCGTCCGCATTGCCGCCGCCACAAAAATCACAGGATACAGCCGTTCAAAATACCATAATTTGGCAAAATAGAAACCTATGGGTGACGAATCCACGAATGTGTCGTTTTCGATGCGTGTCAGCAGCCAATCCAAGCCTCGGCTTGATTCCACGCAATTTGGGGCGGCTGACATGATGATTTCCAGCGCCAAGGCGGACTCTTCCACGCTCGATTCCATGCCAGGGACTCCCCAACCGCCATCCGTGTTTTGATTGTTGCGCAACCACTCCAGCGCTCGAGTGGCAGGACCGCTGGTCAGTTGGTCCGCGTCTCGATAGGCGGCTAGGACTCGGGCTGTCCCGTAGGTGGGGTTTTCTTCGTTTTCCGCGTATTGATTTCCGAACCACAACGGAATCCAGGAACCGTCGGGCCGCTGGATCTTGGCCAGAAATGCAAATCCTTTGCGGATGGCTCGATTGACGTGCGCTGTTGGCAGAAGCCCCCGTACCGCTGGTAGTTGCCCCTCCGATCGACTCCACGCCAGTAAGGCCCGAATGACGTGGGCGGTGATATCCGGCGAACTGCGGTCGAACGGTAGCGCCCCCCAACCGCTACAGAATGTCGGCCACCCACCATCGCGATTCTGTAGGTCGAGTAGCCAGCCGATTCCCAACTTCAGGCTTTGTTGCTCTGCCTCGGGGAACTCGTTGCCAGATTCTCCCCGTAGATTCATAAGTGCCAAAAGGGCGCCGGGTGTGTCATCGGCATCGGGCACGCCGCCAGGCAAATCGGTCCAGGCCCAACCGCCTGGTTCGGCTTGCGTATATCGATGGACGTCGCGATATTGCTGACCTAGCAGCCACTGGCGAATTGTTTCGCGGCCATCCTGTGGCAAATCTTCCTCGAGCGCATTAACGGAAAGGGTCGTCACCCAAGTTGCGAGGTTCGTGTCGATAGGCCAACTTCCATCGGGTCGAACCGAATCGCAAATAAACTGCAGTCCCCGCCTCGTAACGGGGTGGTCCGCCAATCCTATCGAAGCGAGGCTCATCGTGACAAAACTTGTCAGGGGCGTGGCTTCCAGAAACCCGCCGTTCTCAGGCTGAATCGTCTCCAAGACCGCCAGACTGCGACGGATGGCGGCGCCACGAATCCAGCGGGTTAAGAAATTGGCCGGCTTCCTGTGGTGGTATCGGGCTTGCCCAATTGCAATTAAAGCCGGCAACGCATAACTGACAACCGGTAGTCGAACGGTTTTATAAAACCGTGCCGGAATGCACGCGAGTTCAAACGGCAACGGAATCACATCTTGCCAATCCGCAGTTCCCGCCAGCGCGCAATGTGTCAGGATTGGCACCGAGAACGTTCGGTCCTTTCCATAGCGGCTCAGTACGGCTTCGACACCACCAGCGCGTTCGATGTATCCTTCGGCTGCTTCAACCGCACTCGCGTACCGGTCGGACACCCCGGTGGCGAAAAACGCGGCATGAGCCAGCATCGTGGTGGAGATATTGCTGATACTCTTGGTTGTGTCCCCCCAACCTCCGTCCGCGTTTTGATGATTGGCCAGCCAATCCAGCCCGCGTGCCGAAAGCTCTTCCAAACGCGAGTCACTCACTGCTTCGGTGGAGGCGGAATCTGATCGGGCTTCGCTGCGGTGGCGGCGGACCATCTCCATGGCAACGATCGCCGTTGCTGTAGAGAGAGCCGACGTGGAAAGTTCACCGACCCAATGTCCTGCGGAACGACGCTGATCCAGCAGCGCATCGCGTGCGATGTCGTAGCAGCGAGAGATTCGTTCGATCGTCAGGGGGTTTGTCATAAAGCTTGGCTAAACGAAAACGCGAATCTGTGGCGGCGAACCAAAAACTTCATACGTTACAGGTCAAGGTCGTCGAGACTATCCATTAAGTCATCGAGTTCATCTCGTGGCTTCTCTGGCTGCCCGGTTTGGCGCTGTGGAATGCCAACTTCCATTCCGACCGCGTCGCGTCCATCGGCAACGAGTTCGACGTCACGTTCATGCACTGCCATTTCCAATGCCGATGGCGCGCCAAACAATTTCGATAAATCGATTTTCAGCCCAGCGACCTCTCCGTCTGCACCGGCAATGGCTGGAGTTTTATGACCGGGAAACACAATGGCATTTTCAGGGCATACACGACTGCATGCGGGGCAGCCTTTTTTGCAATTGTCCTGCTGCTCCACGAGGATTCGTTCCTGGTGATCAACCCCGTAAACTCCGAACAGGCAGAAGTCGATGCATTCCATGCAATTCGTGCATCGATCGTAATCGATGACGGGATACCAGCGGCGTTTGACGGCATCCGGTTCGGAGAATCGATTCCCATTGTTGTTGGAACCGGGGTGTGCACCATTCCCGTTGGAAGGTTGATCAGCCGGTTGGAGATTCAGATAGCGTTCAAGTTGCTGCGGCTCCGGCTGCCCCTGGATCCATTGCATCAGGTCGACAGTTTGCACGCTTGTTTCTTGCGCGATGCGCCGAATTTCTTCGAGATAGGTTGCCGGCTCCGAAGTTTCTCGTAAATCGATGCAATAGATGCGGCGATCGGGAACAGACGACGGTCCGATTCCGCTGGTTTCCGGCGGTTCCTCGTCGACTTCATCGTCGTCGTCGGCTCCCTTTAGCAAAGTCGCTCCCTGGTGACCCTTGATTCCGTTGCGGTCGAGAATCCAGTGGGCTGCACGGGGATACAACCACGACAGCACGATCATGTCGTTGGGAACCGACTTCAGAAACAACATTCCTGTATGATCGGCGGCCAAGTCGTAGAGGTGCGGTACCAGGGAAACATCGACATCAGGGTCCATGATCAGGGCGGCTGCCAACTCTTCCTCGAGCCATCTTTTTGAAGGGTTCTTTCCCTGCGATTGCGAGATGACGACCGTAATCTTTGTACCTGCCATGACGATGCCGTTTTCCCTTAGATGCAACTTGCGTCGGTGTTCCGTTTTGCTTTCAGAAGGATTCAGATCCTCACGACGACCCTTCGACGTCCAACGACAGCGTATTACGCTGACTTGTGGCCGCGACAATCGCGGTTACTTCTGTAATTGCCGGCTCCCACGAGAAAATGTCAATCGCTTTAGTTGATTTGCCCTTTAATCATACGTTGGGTCTCATCCCAACCGGCTTCCAGTACTTTGACATACTCGGGAGGGCTCAAAAATTCTGATTGTGTCTCAAAATTAAACAACCAACCGGTTCCATAGGTATCGGTATTTATTGCAGACGGATCATTCAGCAAGTCTTCATTGAAGTCGAGGACTGTTCCTTCGGCCGGTGCATACAGTGTTGATAACGCTTTGGAGCTTTCAATCTCACCGATTTCCTGTTTTTCGCGGACCCGCGTATTGGGGTCGATCGCCCAATCCAAAAAGTAAACATCTTGGAGCAATCGCACCGAATAGGCCGTAAATCCAACTTGAAATCCTGCTGAAGTCGGCAGCAACGAAAGATGGTTTTTCGAATACAGCCGATCCCCGGGAATGGATGCCTGGTACTCCCCCATCATGAATACAAGATCGTCTGCCATGTCGATTGTCGGTTTACCGAAGCGACGCCGATTCGACCAAGGGTCGAAAACGAGTGCTGCAGTTGTCGTAGGCCTTATGGAAGCTTCGATGAATTTGAGGGTGGGGACTCTCCGCGTTTTTGCCGGACAAACTCCAAATCCGGAGAAACAACCGAAAGTGCCCACGGAAAGGTGGGTACCAGGTAACCCACCTGTAAAAATGGGTTACCGTAGTTTATTACCGTTACAGAGTTTTCTCAAATTTCACAGTCAATACAGTCAATTTAAGTAGATACTGTTTGCACAAGAGTTGCAAGCTTGTCGACATTGGTCTGGGGCGGAATCCCGATCCAAATCGGTATTTTTGAACGGTTTGCGTTCGAGACGATGTCGGGCGACCGTGCGATCAAAGACAGTTGCGACACGCCAAAGCCAAATTTGAATTGAGGTTTGACCAGTACCGCAATGAAAGTGGCCACGTGCTGAGTCGTATGGAACATCAAACCATGGTCCGAAACCCCCAAATGGCGGCCTCCACGACGGAGAGTCTAGTCGTCATAGTCTGTCCTGTGTTGGCCTTGATCGGCCTGTTCATCGAGTTTCAAACGCCGAACACTTCAGGATTGGGCACGCCAATGAAGCGTGAGCGAATCGAGCAGATGTATGCCGAGTACGAGCAGGAATTCCCAGGCGTTCCTTCGATCACCCCGGAACAACTCAGACAAGAGCTTGCGTCGGAATCGCAGTTGATATTGGTCGATGTGCGCCAGCCGGCCGAACAGCAGGTTTCGATGATTCCCGGGGCGATCACGCAACAGGAATTCGAAACGCGATTTGCCGACGGAGCCGACGCCACTGTTGTCACGTACTGCACGATTGGGTACCGAAGCGGAAAATTCGCCGCCGAGCTGAGGGCGAAAGGTGTCAACGCGGTCAATCTTCGTGGCAGTTTGCTGGGGTGGTGCCATTCAGCCGGGGAGTTAGTAAACGAAAACGGTCCCACTCACCGAGCGCACGTTTATAGCCGTCGCTGGAACTTGTTGCCGGACGAGTTTGAAGCAGTCTGGTAGGAGTCGGGCGATTCATACAACGTTTCGAATGCCCATTTCAGAAAACTCTGGTGAAAACCGCGCAAATCGTGTCCGCATTTGTCGGTTGAATTCGATGTAGAATGACATGATCCTACCCCGGTTCCTGCCCGGAGCGCGAAATACTTGACCCACGGTCTTAACTGGGGTGGGACTCTTTTTTGTGCAGGTTGCCCTGATTGGAGGCCGCAACAGACACGTTTTGAGCTCGCGTGCCGGTTTTCGACTAGTTCGATCTCGGCAAGGGCAAGTCGCTTTATTGCCGCCCAAAGTAGAGTGCGAGTTGCTTGTCATCTTGTGGTTGCGTGAATGCACTCACGATGACGACCAACAAACCGGAACCGACCCATCCATAGACAAAGGGATGAAGTGGGCAGACGTCAGCAAATGGCTGGATGATTTGTGCGGCGATATAGATCAATGCCCCACCGGTCAAGCCGGCTGTAATGCCTGCCGACGTTGCCCGACGTGAGTAAAGGGTCGCCAGTCCGGGCCAAAACAGAGCCGACGCTGCTGCGCCCACGTAATGTATCACCAGCGGTTGCAGAAAGACCGGTTGGATAAAAAATGCGAGGCCGAACACCGCTGCGCCCGCGATTGCGGTGACGGCATAACTAAGCCTTTTTATGGTTTGCTGTGCCAAGTCCGGTTTCCACGATTTCTGCACCAAGTCGCGCACGATTGATGCGCTAATCACCAAAAGAGCCGAATCGACAGTCGACATGACTGCCGCAAACGGAGCGGCAATTAACAGGCCGGCAAGCAGCGGTGCGACGCGTTTTGCCAGCTCGGTAATGGCCAGGTCCGATTCTTCCGGGGCCAGCCCCAAGTCGAGGCTGTGTGCACAGTTCATTGTGATCAAACTGCTGCCGTACATCAGGAGAAAATAGGGAGCCAGCAACATCAGGGCCCGCCGTAGCGCCTTGGTGTCCCGGAAAGCAAGCATTCTGGGAACGGTCGTCGGCATCATCAGCGAGCCGAGGGATCGCAGCATAAAGAAAGAAATTCCCATGCTGATCGGCAGCCACGGGTCGGAAATTGGATTCTTCTCTTTTTGTTCCTCAGATGAATCGGGCTTTTGTTGTGTAATCTTTTCCGGGCCTGGTCCGTAGAGATAAGCCTGCTTGGCGGTCGGCATTCCCTTGCGCTCGGCGGCGGGGTCGACTCGCTTCGCCAAGGGACGGTCTCCGAAAAACGTGGCATTTTCCAACCCTCCCACAGCATTGATGGCCAATGGCACTAACAGCACGATGCCGATCACCATCACGATACCTTGCATGGTGTCGGTCCAGGCCACTGCCCGAAATCCGCCATACGTCGTGTAAGCCACAACCGAAACCGTGAACAGCAAAAGCCCCATCTCGTAACTGGTTCCCATCATGCTTTGCAGGATGCGTGCACCGGCAGCGAATTGGGCGATCAGGTAGACCGTCGTGCAAACCACGATCACGATGGCATAGACAATTCCGGCGAAGTGGCTTTGAAAGCGATCCCGCAGCAAGTCGACCAGTGTTAAGGCCCCCGTTTGCCGTGCCAGGCGGGTGATTCGCTTTCCGACAATACCGACGCCGACCAATGCGGTAATTGTCGATCCGCTAACCCAAAAGGCCATGGACCAGCCGTAAGAGTAAACGCGAGACGGATACCCGACGAACGATCCGCCACTTGCCAAAGTTGCCACCCACGACATCGCGAGCACCCAAGCGCCAAAACTTCGACCGCCGACATAGTACTCCGTTTCGAATTCGGCCCCTTTGAGGTATCGATGCGCAATAACCGCGATCAGCATCACGCCAAACATGTAGGCGAAAAATGGGATCACCACTGCCGGGTCGGTTTGCGAAAACTCGTACCATTTCGTCGGTGTTTCGACAGCAATCAAAGGCATCATTCGCTCTCTCCGCCGTCGGTTCCAGGCATATCGGCTTCAGGAAACTCGGCGTACGGTTCGTCTTCCTTGAGATAGAATTGTGCGAACCAAATGGTGAATACGACACCTAGGCACCATGGAAAAAACAGTCCCCAAAACACCCATGACGGGATACCCAGAATCAGCGACGGCACATCGGGACGCTCTTCCGGCGGGATATAGCCCGTTAGCGAGAATACCGTTGTGCAGTAAATCAGCATCAACGTCCAAACGACGGCGATCAAACGCGTCTCTCGCAGGCACTGACGAAAGTGCCGGTATTGAGTCGCGTAAAACGATTCCTTTTCGTGTTCGTTCTCACCCATCGGTCGCTATCCGGCAGAATGGAATCGTGGTGTTTCACCAGGTGCGGGGGAATTGATAAACGTTCCCTTTTCCAGAACTTTTTGCCGCCCGCCGTGCTTTTCAATCAACGCATGCTGGTCCTGCTTAGCCTGCTCATCGACCACTTCCGGATCGACAATGTCCCTCAGTTTCGATTCCATTGTGGATCTCGCCGACTGGTGATTGGTGGAATCGGCCAGGTTTTCCAATTCCTGGGGATCATTTCGCAGATCGAATAATTGCGGCTGGTCGTCGACATAATGAACGTACTTGTATTGGTCATCGCGCACCATGAATACGGCATTTTTGCTGCCGACGGCGTGATACTCGGAAAACGCGATACGTGCAGATTCCTCTCCTTGCGCAATTGGCCACAGTGACCGGCCTGGTAACTCTTGCTCGTCGGGAGTTGGTTCGACGCCGACAGCTTCGAGAATTGTTTGGTAGCAGTCGACAAGTGAAACAACCGTGGACGATGACTTTCCCTGGGGAACATCCGGGCCGGCAAGAACGAAAGGAATGGCCGCCGACTCTTCATACATGGTGAACTTTCCCCACAGTCCGCGGCGACCCATGCTTTCACCATGGTCGCTGGTGTAGATGATACGAGTTTCCTCAGATAATCCGGTGTCGGAAAGTGCTTGCAGCACTTTTCCGATCTGTTTGTCGAGATGCGTACATGTGCCGTAATAGGCGGCGGTCACCTGCCGAATCTGTTCCTCGGTAAATGGCTCGGTGTATTGCATGATGTCACGCAGATCGTCAAGTGCGCGATGTTGGGGCCTTTCGTCGGGTCGGTTTTGCACCGGCAAGGTGATGTCTTCCAACGGATAAAGATCGAACAACTCCGGCGGCGCGATAAACGGTGGATGCGGGCACACAAACGATACAAATAAGACCCAGGGTTTGTCGTCGGGCGATGCCGCAGCTTCTTGGAGCCAGCGGCAAGCTCGATTCGCAATATCGATATCGTATTCGAGGTAGGTGGAATTGCCTGGCCCCGCTTCGAGAATCCCATTTCTCGTGCCTTGACGAACCGGTGGGGACTCACGGACTGACCCCATAACGTCGCCGATTCCATCGACGACGTTAAGTGGCACGATATGTTTTGAAAACCCGTCGTCGTCTTCGTCGCGACGGTAATGCAGCTTTCCAATCGACTCGACGCGATGCCCTTCGGCGATCAAGCGATGTCCCCAACCAGGCACTGTACCGCTGTAGGGGAAAGCGTTATCCCAATTGCGAATCTCGTGGACATATCTTCCGGTGGCCAAGCTGGCGCGAGCCGGAACACAAATCGGGCAATTTGTATAAGCGGAATCGAATCTAACACCGTCCTCAGCCAGGGAGTCGATGTGGGGAGTTCGAATCTGCGAATGACCGTAGCATCCAGAGGTATCTCGATTGTGTTGATCGGAAAGTAGAAAAACCAAATTCGTAGGTTTCATCGCGCATCTCGCTAGAATCGTTAATTGTCAGAGCACCGCACCATTGCGGCCGATGATGACCGAAACTAATGAATAGATAAGGCCTTAAGTCGGTCCGCGAAATGGAACTGAGCGAGCGTTAACGGTTTCGTCGTTGACAGGTCAAGAGATCGGAGAGCGGAACCAGATCGCTAGCGGGCAGTGTCGCACGACGTGTTGTCAGAAGCAAGTCCCGGCATGGTCTAACGATAGGGCAGAACGCCCACAGGTTGCATCGGCGGCATTCTCACTTGTCGTCAGCCAGCCGGTGGCCAATCGGACGGAAACCAGCCAAACAATTTGTGTGGCGAACGATCGACAATTCCACCCGGAATGATTGGGGCACGAGCCGCTGTGATCTGGATTTCGCGTTCATCCATCAGCGACTGACTGCGTTGCATGGAAGCGATTTGGCCGTTTGTACGTACGTAAACTGACCCGTTTCTCGGGAGTCTTCCAGAGAGGGTATTGCAATGGCTCATCGGCCATTTAGAATAAAATGGAATGATTCGGTAAAACGCGTAAAAAATTGCGTCTGAACGAGTTGTGGTTGGCGTGAGGAGCCTCGACGAATTATGGCCAAAAAGTATCTCAGTCTTCAGGAAGCTGCCGAGCTTTTGGGGATGGAACCGGATGAACTGACTCGAATTCGCGAGAAAGGCGACATTCGTGGATTCGCCGATCGCGGTACCTGGAAGTTCAAATCCGATGATGTCGAGGAACTCGGTCGTCGACGGCAGACCGATTCCGATCCTGAAGTCCCGATGGTATTCGAAGTCGAGGATGAGGCAGAAACCGCGTCGGATATCGTTCCGCTGGTCGAAGAAGATGTTGAAGTCGTGGAGTCACTAAGCGACGACGACGAAATGGTTGCGGAATTCCTACAAGACGAGCAGGCCAAGGAAAGCTCGGCTGAATCGTCAGATAGCGATGTGCGACTGATCCTCGACGATAGTCTTGCCGATAGCGATCCCGACGTTCAAATCGATGACGAGGTAGTCCAGTCCGATAGTGATGTACGACTCATCGACGAGTCGACACCGTTGATCGATTCGGAAAGTGACAGCGACAGCGACGTGAAACTCGTCGGCGGCAGCGATTCGGAATCCGGCAGTGACAGCGATGTCAAACTTCTGGCAGAATCCGACAGTGATGTCCGCCTGATCAGCCAGGACGATGCCGAAGTCGATTCGGACAGTGACAGCGATGTGGCGTTGATCAACTCGGACGACGGACTTGGTTCTTCGGATGACGACTTGATGCTGGTTGAATCGTCAGGCGATGTGGAACTGGGAGATGATAGCGATCTGTCATTGGGCAGCGAAAGCGGGATTTCCTTGGACAGTCCAGCTGACAGTGGAATCTCGCTGGAGAGTGCCGATAGTGGCATTACGTTGGAAACCGAGGACAGCGGGATTACCTTAGAAAACGCCGACAGCGGTATTGCCTTGGAATCGGGAGATAGCGGAATTTCGTTGGAAAACGAAGAGAGCGGCATCAGTCTCGAAGCCGCCGCCGCCGACGATGAGCTAGACCAGACGATTCCAGCACTCGCAGCGCAAGATTCGGTCGACGAGGATCTCGAAGACACGCAATTCGAGCTTGCCGCTCTCGATTTAGACGATTCAGCTAACGGCGAGGAGACGAATGTTCTCGCTGAGAGCGTTGAATCCGACGAAACGCAGATGTTATTCGACGAAGCACTCGACGACGAGCTGGGAATCGCCGATTCCGCCGTCGATGACGATGCCCTGGGCGACACATTCGACGTCGACACCGCAGATGAGTTCGACGAATTCGATGACGACCTGGAAGTCGCGGAAGATGTAGTCGGGGAAGATGACGAACTCGACGATTTGGACGTTTTCGACTCCGAAGACGAATACGACGAGAGTTTTGAAACTGGGGAAACTCCGGGAGAGTTCGTCGGGGCCGGACGTGTGGCGGCACCCGCTGATGACGAGTGGGGCGGACTCATCTTTGGGACACTTGTTGCGTCATCCTTGCTGCTGGCCTTCTGTGGAATGGTGATGTACGAGTTGCTCCGCAGCTTGTGGCACTACGAACAGCCGATGGCACAGGGGTTGATTGATACGATCGCCGGATTGATCTGATATCCATCCGACCGTCGCACGCGGCATCGAAATTCGATTTGTTTGGTGCTGTCAGCGCGCACAGTGCTGTCATTATTGAACTTGGGTATGTTCGCGCCTTCCGTTTGCCTGCGATAGCCGGAAATTGTCCGCCGATTTGTAAAGATTCTCATCGGTTCCTCTTGGCACAAAATCGCAAAGGCGTTATAAACCCGCCGAATCCCGGCCATGCGGTCTATTCATGACCGTTTCGGTCGAGAGAATCTCTCCAAAAAACTCTCCAATTCAAAACTCCTACTCGACCTCGCCTCTTCGATTCGATGAGAGCGGTTTCGTTGCGCCATGCAATCGTTCCCTGATGGCATGTCGACGATGAACGACCGCGCCCTGATCGGCTCGACACGGAGAATTGTCATGTCATCGATGACACGCGCATTCGTTTGCCTGCTGGTTGGTTTGCTTTGTTCGACACAAGTTGCCTGCAACATGGTGCCCCGAAGTCACATTCGTCAAAGCCAATTGCGCTCGCAACAGCTTTATCAACAGACCCAATCATTGGCAGCCGACAGTGCGCGAGCCCATCAAATGGCACAAGGACTCGCTGCTGAAAAGGCCCGCTTGGCCCAGCAGAATGCATCGCTACGATCGAATCTCGATATTGCCAACAAACGTTTGGACAATCTGAATGCGGAACGATCACAGTTGCAGGATCGCTACGTCAGCCTACTGAATCGTCAGAGTCCGCTTTCCGACGAAACCACTCGGCGCTTTCAAGAGTTAGCCCGAAAATACCCTGATTTCGACTTCGATCCTCAAACGGGTGTCTCGAAATTCCATTCGGATATTCTCTTTGACTCCGGCAGCGCGAGGTTAAAGAACAATGCGTCGCCCATCCTAGGAGAGTTTGCCAATATCCTTTCGCAGGGTGACGCTCGGCAATTGAATATTCTGGTTGTGGGTCATACCGATGACCAGCCGATCGTTAAAGCGTCTACACGGTCGATGCATCCCACGAACTGGCATTTGTCGGCTGATCGCGCTGTCTCGGTGCTGCTGGCACTTGGTAAGCATGGCATTAGTGAGCGACGGATGGGTGCGACCGGCTATAGCAAGTTTCAGCCTGTTGTGCCGAACTCGGATGACCGAGCCCGACAGCGAAATCGCCGTGTCGAGATATTTGTCCTCGCACCAGACGCAGCAATTGCCGGTTGGGATCCGGCCGGATTGCAGCTTCGCTAAAGCAGTCTGGGAATCGACCACAGACAGCGATCATCCCGTTCGGCTGAATGTGGCATTGCTGTAGCACGCTTCAATTGCGATTGCCGTCGCTCGATAAATGCGCGCATACGGCGAACGAATGAAAGATTTTCGTTATCCGGTCGGTCAAGCTGAGATTTCTGAAACCGGTTCGTCGCTGGGCTGGGACGAGGTATCGGCAAGTCGCGCCAAGACCTGTTTACCGGTCCGGCTCATCTGGTAGTGAACACCCGATGTGCGGCCGGCGAGTTGAAACTTGAGTAGTCCCAGCGCGATCAATTTACCGTGCAGCCGTGGCAACTGCTCCGACGGGACCTGATCGATGCTGTCAATTCGAGGGAACCACTCAACTTCCTCTTCTCCCTCTGCAGTGGAATCAGCACACATCAGTTGTTGCCGATGGTAAGCATCCAGGACGTGGAGCAATTCCGGCTCGCACTGAACTTCTTGCAACTCGAAGTCGATCATGGTCCACAGTATCGGCGACTCCAGCGGACGATTTCAGAAAGAACCGGCTTGCCGACACGACCACTACAGATGGAACCTCAGTCTCGCTGAAAGGCGAGTCGCACCGGCAAATCAGCTAAAGTCAGCCGATCGCCTTGTCACATATTCGTCGGAGCGTCGGCGACTTCCCCCAAGACGGAGTTGAGTGCGGAATACAACTTGGCATCGTGGCTGTGGTCGGTCGAGTAGATCCGAAAGACGGAGAAACTGACCGGAAGCGAGCGAAACAGCTCGTCGTCGCTTAATTCCCGCGGCGCTGATGCCGCCGGATCGAGCAGAAAATTCTGACCCCCGACCGGCAGACGACCACTGGGGCGGTGGTAATGGCGGGCCACGTCAATTTTGAGTGGAATCTTCCGAAGGGCAACCGGCAGCTTCTGCCGAACTCGCTTCTCCACGACATCGGGCTCGGAAAAGATCGTTGTTCTTTCGCTCGAGCCGGCGTGGAAATTTATGGTTCGCTCGCACGCCATTTTCCAGCGGACCTGACGTGTTAGGATATCCTTCCATTTTTGCCCCAACTCGGAGAGCTTTTTGTTTTTATCCCTGGACCAACGCTGGACATCGACCAGCAGCGAAGACTCCGTCAGATCTTGATATTTATCGAGGTGCTCCAACGGGTTTTGCGGGAACAACTGAGCCATCGTCTCGGGAAACACATCTTCCAACGCCAAATCAAGGGCCCGGACTGTCCGGTGAAAATAGACTGTTCGGAACAAGTTGGCGCGCGTCTCGATAAAATTGACTAAGGTAGGGAGGCCGCGCGAATGAATCGTCAGCCCTGCCTGTGTAAAGAAGCTGTAATGCATCAATCGGGAGATGTCGAAGGCACGCGTGTTGTATCCCGACATGTACGCGTCACGCAGGACGAAGTCCATATTGTCGACGGTGTAAATCCCACTGAATAGCGACCGCAACTTCGTCAGCCATTCCGGATGGCCCGATTCATCGTCGTCATTCGGGCGTGGGCGGCGAATCAACCACCCGATCTGGTGGGGATCAAGCTCTTCGAGTGGTTGCAGGCGACCGTTGGGATTGCGGCGAATGCGCCGTAACAGGTCGCCCAATTCCTGTTCGATAATCGCCGATCCGAGGTCCTCATGAGTCAGATCGTATTGCGAAAGAAAATGCTCATCGAAAAAGTGACCAAATGGTCCGTGCCCAACGTCGTGCAGCAGAGCGGCCATTCGAACCAGCGATTCGACGTACGGACGTGAAGGCACGTTCGGACAGCTTGTTACCAAGGAATCGTACCAGCGTTCAATGACCAGCGATGCCAAATGCATGGCTCCCAGTACGTGCTGGAACCGCATATGTTCAGCGGAAGGGAAGACCCACCAGGCCGTTTGCAATTGATGGATATGCCGCAGTCTTTGTACCCACGGGTGATCAATGACTTCTTGCTCGGCAACTTCATCGTTTGGCAGATCGGTCCCCGAAATAAACGGGATGTAGCCATGAATCGGATCGTGCGACAGGCTTTCCGTAGAAAAGTCGCGGGTCATTGCAGTTCCTGAACTCCAGCGTTTCGTGCAGTTTTCCGACGGCAAATGCTGCTACGTATTTGGTATTGGCGTCCGCGCCGTCTGCTGGGAAAAAATACGAATCGCTATCCACGGGGGCTCGATTCAGTGAAGGCGATCGCCATCAACAATCGTTGGCGATTTACCATGGCGATAAGAAAAAGAGCCAGCAGACAACTTGTCTGCCGGCTCGTCGTGAGTCGTTTTGGTGGATCGAGTGTCGTCGTGGTGTCGACACTGTCTCGAAGCGAATTACTCGGTCGATCCGGCGTCGCCTCCAGCGTCACCACCGGCGTCACCACCAGCGTCTCCAGCAGGAGCTGCCGCATCTCCGCCGCCGGCATCGTCAGCAGCATCGCCACCGCAACCCATTGCGAATGCACTCAAAGAGAGCATCATGACAAACATAGCAAGTTTCTTCATTGAAAATTCTCCTAGTACCAACCTGTCCGTTGATTGACTTTTCGCTGTCCCCTCACTGGAGCAGTCATGCGATATTACACCAACTACCAAGACTATTCGCTAGCCATTACTCGTTCTTTCGAATGAAGTTCCAAAAAAATGCCAAGATCGGAAAAAAGTTACCAGATCGTCTATTTTGATCAAAATCCGCTGATGGATGGGTGATTCGGCGATGGAACGATCATCGATCAATTGGTCGCGAGCGTGCATGAGCCGCAATCGAATCTGCAAGAGTCGATTGGATTCGAACTTCCGTGTGTCGTGATTTCGATTCGGATTGCCGTGCATTTGATGACAGTTTTGCCTGACTTCTTCGCTCATCGGGCAATCGATAGTCACACCTAAATTGGTTGGGAATCAGCGCCTGCGCGATTCGGCACCGGAAAGTCCCTTGTTTGGCACTCGAACTGCCAACGACTGTCCCTTGCGTGTAGGAGCAATATGGGACGGTCCCGTGTTGCGAAGCCGTTTTTTCGAAGTCGTGAGAATCTTGCAGAAAGGAGAGAGTCGATGGCACTTGCAACACAGGTTTCGAGTGGACAACGGTCGATTCGCGAACTTAAGAATTTGCGAACCGCGACAGACTCGAAAAAAACCGCCGAGCGACGGTGTTGTTGCCGTTGTTGTCGTTGCTGTCGGCGTTGGTAATTCCTCGCCGAAATCCCCTTGTGTTCGCGGCGGACACAAGGGGGTTCTTCTGAATCGCTCACGCCCACTTGTTCAGATGCGTGCGAGCTCTCCTCAATCCGAAGGAGCAAACGATGCCACCGGCTGTTGGTTATGCCATAAGAGAACAAAACCGGCCGATTCTGACGGATCCGTCGATCAATGCGGCCGAGATTACCTTCGAGCGTGCCGATGACCCGTTGCGTCTCGACCGCTACATTCGCGATCTCGAATTCGACTATGTGAGTGTCCACGCTTTGAAACTCTCCGTCGCGAGCCCCGACCCGCCCACTCGATCTTACATCGATGCGCTATTAGCCATCGCGGAAGAAAATGGGGCACAGTCGATTAGTGATCACCTGGGCTTCACGCGCGACGCTAACTCGGGTGTCGAAATGGGGCACTTCGCGCCCCCGCCGTTTAACGATGCAGCGCTGGATGCGACGTGCCGCAATGTCGATTTCATTCAACGCCATTTTTCATCGAGGCATTTCTTCCTGGAAAACATCGCCTATCTGTTTCGGTTCGAAGGGACGATGAGCGAGATCCAGTTCTTGAAAAAAGTCCTCACTCGCACAGGATGCGGCTGGCTACTTGATGTAACGAATGTCTTCGCGAATTGCCGAAATTTTGGCGGCGATCCCTACGAATTCATCAGCGAAGTCATTCCCTGCGCATCGCGCGTGCAAATGCACTTGGCGGGCGGTTTTCAAGATGACGAGGCCGGGATGTATATCGACAGCCATTCCCATCCGGTTCCGGATGATGTCTGGGACTTGTACCAGTTCGCTTTAGAGCAAGGGGCCGGAAAGGTGGATGCCGTTTTTCTGGAACGCGATCAAAACTTTCCCGACGAAAAAGGTTGGCGGGACGAAATCCGCCGCGTGCGTTTGTTAGCTGAGCAACAGGAACTGCCTTTATGAGTGCCGCCCCAAATATCAATCAGGAGTATCGGCAACAATTGAAGCAGTACGCCGAATCAATGGCCGTCGGCATGTGCGATGGAACGCAGTCTGCTTTGGCAGGCGGGTTCACAGTAGAGCATGTCAAACTATTCACCGACGGCAATCTCGACAAGCGGTTCGAAAAACTGAATGACTCGCTGGAGCTGCTTAAAGACGTATTTGACGATCTCGAGAATACAATCGCCGACTACGTGCGAACCGTTCCGCTTTCGGCGTTGGATACCGGTTCGTCAGACGCCGACCGGTTTCTGCGATGGTTGCCGCTCAGAATGAGTCTGACACCGGTTCAAGACGACTATGTGATTTGTGTGCAGCAGCGGCATGCTGTCGAAGAGATGGCGCGTCATCACCGGCAGGCGCATATTCGCTTTCAGGAGCGATCGAGTGTTGCACGTCGCCGTGCGGCGTCGATTCTGGACGATGTTGATTCCATGTTTTCGGTCAATCCGATTCGCAGCCGAGCCGAGTTTCGAACTTTGGTCTTTGTCGACGAGCAGGTTCCCACACCAGCTCCGGTCGTCTTCTTTGCCTGTGAAGACCAAATTCGAACTGCGCTTCTTGATCCAAGTGGCGTAGTGGTTTTCGCTTTGTTGGAGCAATGCGCTCCGGTGACGATTTCCGAACTTTGGTGTCGGACGGCGGCCATGGATCGCCGGGAAGTTTCAGACTTCGTCTGCGACTCGGCGCAGATTGGACTGTTGGCCAATTGCTAATCGGTACTTTCGTTCTGGAGACAAAAGTATGAATGCTTCCGCTGTCGATTCGATGGCCGCACCATCCGACGCCCAACTACCGGTTCTCACCGATGCGGCACTCGATCGGCGAGTTCCTTTTCCAGCGGCAGGCGCCCTTTCGGTCTGTTCTCTATTCAACTCGAACCGCATGCGCATGCTGGTAACTTATGTGTTGTTCGGTATCGAGAATCTACTCCGGTTGGCGCAGCCATTTGTTGTCGGTCTGGCGATTAATGATCTCCTGCATTCGTCATGGCGAGGATTAACCGTTTTCGTTGTACTCCATCTATCGCATTTGCTTGTGGGTACGATTCGTCAGATGTACGACACGAGAACGTTTACGAGCATTTATACCGAACTCGCTAGCAAAATCGTCGTTGAACAACGGCAGCGAGACGTTGCCGTATCGCGGGTCGCAGCTCGTTCAGCTTTGTCGCGCGAATTCATCGAGTTTTTCGAGGACGACGTTCCCGTCGTCATTCGCGCTGGCTGCTCGATTATTGGTGGATTGTTCATGTTAGCCTACTATGACTGGCTGCTGGTTCCCCTTTGTCTGCTGTTGGCGATTCCCGCCCTTGCTGTCAACTGGTGGTACGCGCGGCGGACACACGAATTCAGCCGCGAGTTGCACGATCGTTTGGAAAACGAAGTCGATGTCATCGAGCCTGCACAAAGGCAACAGGTTCGCAGCCACTATCGGGATGTGGCCACGTGGCGGATCCGGCTTTCTGATAGCGAGGCGCAGCACTTCGCCTTTATGGAATTGTTTGTCCTCGCCGTCGTTGCAGTCGCGCTTGTCCGGGTCTGTGTCGAGGCCCAAGCGATGCCCGGCGATATCTTTGCCGTATTTCGCTACTTGATGCTGATTCTGATGGGGCTCGATGCCGTGCCCAAGCTCGTCCATCGAATGAGTCGTTTGCGCGACATTCAGCGGCGACTGCGCGTGGTATGACGCAACGAACACCTTGTAACAATGGACGGTCGCTCAGTCAGTGCCCGCCATGCACGAGGTCAGCCATAAATGCGCGACTCAATTGCTATTTCCACCGT
>JANQRQ010000124.1 GCA_028284485.1 Planctomycetaceae bacterium
TTCGGCGTGTCCCCTGAACGACAAACCGGCACGTGTCAGAAAGCAGGGAATAGTGACGGCTGCCACTCGGACCATTCTCGGTCCACAAGGACGAATTGCAAAACGCCTCGAACGTTACGAGCACCGTGCCGAGCAATTACAAATGGCCGAAGCGGTCGAACAGGCGATCGCCAATCGCACGCATCTCTTGGCCGAAGCAGGCACTGGTGTCGGCAAAAGCTTTGCATATCTTGTTCCGGCAATTCTGGCCGCTGCGGAGAAACAAAGCGACGAGGATTCGCGGCGCCGTATCGTGGTTTCAACGCACACAATCAGTTTGCAGGAGCAACTTTTTCATCGCGATATTCCATTTCTCAATGCCGTTCTTCCCGTGGAATTTTCGTCGGTCTTAGTGAAGGGTCGAGGCAACTACCTGAGCCTCCGCCGAATGAAAGGGGCCGTCGAACGAGCCCGATCGACTTTTTTCGACGCCGAAGAACTCGAGCAACTGGAACGGATTGTTGAATGGACCAATAGCGCCGGGGATGGCAGCCGATCGGAGTTGGGGTTTCGACCCCTGCCGCAAGTATGGGACGAGGTTCAAAGCGACCACGGCAATTGTTTGGGCCGCAAGTGCGCCACTTATGCGGACTGTTTTTATTACCAAGCCCGTCGACGGGTTTGGAATGCGGACCTGTTGGTAGTCAACCACGCCTTGTTCTTTTCTGACCTGGCACTGCGAAAAGAAGGGGCCAGTATTCTGCCTGATTACGATGTGGTGATTCTTGACGAGGCCCACACAGTCGAATCGGTTGCCGGCGATCATTTGGGAATCGGTGTCTCCACGGGACAGTTAGACTACCTGTTGAACAAACTTTATAACGACCGAACGCAGCGCGGCCTGCTCGTCTTTCACGAGTTAAAAGACCTGCAACAACTTGTTACGCAAGTCCGCCATGCGCAGTACGACTTTTTCGACGGTCTCGATATGTGGATGCAACGGCATGGCAGTGGAAACGGCCGTGTTCGGGAAGCACCGCAGGTCGCCGAAGCAATTACGCCCGCCCTCAAGACATTGGCCACAGCCGTCTGCAACTACGCCGACGACGTCGAGTCGGAAGAGCATCGTATCGAACTGACATCAGCAGCCGAACGATGCCTCCTGCTTTCCAACAATTTGGAATCGTGGTTATCGCAGTCGATGGCCGATGCGGTTTATTGGGTGGAGGTCACCGGCCGTCAGCGGCGAAACACCAAACTGATCTGCGCGCCAATTGAAGTCGGTCCCGTTCTGCGTGATGAATTATTCAATCAAGTCGACACCGTGATTCTCTCGAGTGCGACATTAAGCATCGGGCAGCAGAATTTTGATTTTTTCAAGCATCGACTCGGACTCACCAAATGCGAAGAGATGCAGTTGGGCAGCCCGTTTGACTTTCAGTCGCAGGTCAAGTTAGTGCTTGCCGATGCAATGCCCGATCCCGGCGATCAACCGGCTGATTTCGAATCCGAAGCGTGCCGTCGCATCCAAAAGCATATCGCCGAAACGTCGGGACGCGCGTTTGTCCTATTTACCAGCTACAAGATGATGAATAGCTGTGCCGCGCGCCTCACGCCTTGGCTGGCCGATCAGAAAATGTCGTTGTTTTGTCAGGGAGAGGGATTGCCTCGATCGTTGATGCTCGAGCGATTTCGTTCGGAGCCGCGAGCCGTCCTGTTCGGAACCGAAAGCTTTTGGCAGGGGGTTGACGTTCGTGGCGATGCTTTGAAAAACGTCATTATTGTCAAGTTGCCCTTTAGCGTGCCCGATCAACCGTTGTTGGAAGCCCGCGTCGAAGCGATCAAGTCTCGCGGCGGAAATCCCTTTATGGAGTACCAGGTGCCCGAAGCGGTCATCAAGTTGAAGCAGGGGTTCGGACGGTTGGTTCGCTCCAAAGAAGATACGGGTCAGGTCGTTATTCTCGATCCGCGGGTCCGCACGAAACGTTACGGCAAAATCTTTCTAAAGAGCCTCCCCGAATGCAAATTGGTCATCGACTCGGGCAATCACGCGGAGGAGTAACGACACACGCGCAGCGTCGATTTCGACGCTGCGACTCGTACGAAGCGATCTGTTCAATCGCGGATTTGCCGTTTCGCTTTCGAAAGTCGAATCACTTTTGGCTCTGACGTGCCGCGCCGCTGAAAGTGAACAACAAGTCCCGAAAGACTATCGTCGCCGTATGTCCAAACCTCCGTCATCCGGCCGGACGAGCCGATACGGGCGATCGAGTTCGGTTCCCCCAAGGCCGTCTTCACGTGAGTTCGCGTCATGCCGGCGACAACTCGCCCTTGCCGCATGGCGACTTCCAACGGGTCGTTCGGCAAAGCACGTGCCTCGGCCGGTGTCAGCCATTCGCCATCCTTCTGCTGATAGCCGAGTTGACTCAATTTCTCGGTGATGACTTCTGAGTCGGGTACCAGCCGCGCTGCCTCCTTAAGAAGTTCCGCTGCTTGCGTTTCGTCGTCCAGCAGGTCGATGTACTCTTCAGCCAGTTCAATCAAACCATTGGGGCCATCCAAACGCAGCCGTTTTTCCTCGGCTTGTAGCCAAAGCAGGATGGTTTTTTGTGCCTGGTCCGAACTCTCTTGCTGCCGCAAATGCTCTGACAAACTCAGCATTTGCCGGCGAGTCATCGTTGCGACATTCGACTGCAGTTTTTTGATTTCTTGTTTGCGATAAGTATCGGCCACCGACTGAAGTTCCGGTAGTTCGGCTTCGATTCTGTCGGCAACCATCAGTCCGTCGTCGCCCACTTGCAGCAAAATTCGCTTGAGTGCGACCTCGCTGAAGAAAAGACGATGCATCATGCGCCGCTGAGTCTGTGCGGCATTTCGATAGACATCAAGTGGATCCTTGAGATACCGCCGACGCAACTCCTCCTGCGGTTTCTCCAGCGGTTCCTGGCTGCCCGCCAAATGCTTCGTGATTAATCGCGACAGTTCTGCCAATTCGCCCAGGGCGTTCTCATTGTCGTCGATCTTGTCCCATAAGATTTGGCACGCTTCATGATTGAGACTCCACTGCAACGATTCCGTCAAATCGAAGGACTGAACCTTGGCCGCCAGCGCAAACAATCCAGCTGAGTCATCGTCGGCAAACAAGCGACGCTCGATTGCAACTGCGTGTGCATAGGCATCGCGCGATTCATCACGCAATTTGGGGTCATTATAGAAGCGGCTCCGCCGAGCGGCCCAGTTTGCCAAGTCGTACCATTGTGGGGCACTCGACCGGTCAATGTTTGCCTTCGCCGCGTAGTACCGATCGAGATCGCTGGGGATTTCTTGAATGCTATCAACGGCGAAATAAACGCGGCCGTTCTTGCGGGCAATCTTTCCGGAGACTTTAACGGTGCGGCTTCTTCCAATGAACTTTGGAAACTCGCGACCCGATGTGAAATGGAGATCGCAATTCGTCATTCGCAGCAGATGATTCGAAAGCAGCGAATACCGCCCTTCGACCGTAAAGTCGGCCCCGACCAGTTGCGGCCATTTGGGTTTCAACTCGTTGAATTCGACCATCGAGATCGCGTCGTAGGCGTCATCGACACTTGACGCCAGCAGACAGCAACACAACGTCAAGGATGCCTGCAATGTGCCAATCATTCGTTGATGACTCCCACTAACTGTGATTGCTCAGCCAGAATCTCGCGAAGTCGGTCTTCGGGGTTATACTCGTCGACCTCGAAACCGACAGCGCGATAGGTTTCATAATTTGTCCATAGAAATGCCGTTGCCGCATTGAGCTTCAACCGCCACAGGGGACCTTTCGGATTATCAAATTCCAAATGTTCGAGTTGCGCACCAAAAATAATTTCTTGCGGTTCGGTTCCCAGTGAAAGCGGTCGTAGCGCGTCTGCATGAATAACAAGTTCAACCAAAACTTCTCCGAACTTCATCGGGTATTCCACAATAAATGCCGTGCTGTCCTTCTTATGACTTCGACAATTCGCTTGAATGACGAACCACTCATTTGCAGGCAAATCGATTCGGTCATCACGCGATGCCCGCTGTAGCGCGTCCCCGACGATTTCGTACAGCGACGACTGCGCAAGCTGGCTTACCGCCGTCGATTCCCGGTACATCTGCCGAACGTCGCGTGTATATTGATCTTCACGGTCGAGGATGGCTGCTGCAGTTAGTGCTTGTTCGAATTCCCGAGAAGCGGCCTCGTAATTCTGCTCGTCCAGCGCCGAGAACCCACGATCGGCGGCAACTTGAAATGTTTGCTCGGCACGCTCTATACGGTTCTTGCGGAGGATCCCGCCAACCGTTGCGGCGATCACGATTGCAGCGATCGCCATGACAACGCGAAACCGGGTGATGACGGGTTTGTCTGGGTCGTGGTGCGGTCGCAGCTTTTGAAGGGCGTGGCGAAATCGCTTGCGGCGGACGCGTCGCTTGGCCCGTTTTGATCGACGGCGCTTCGGTTTGCGTGTTACAGGGGCGTCAAGTGCTTGCTGAGGTTCTGCAGCATTGGTTGTTTCTTCCGAAGCGGCTTCGACCGGTTCGGCGACCGCCGGCGTTGATGCACTCGGTTCGGGTGAGGAGCCCGCCGGTTGAGTGGCTTTGTTTTGAGCCACCTTTCGTTTGGGGTAGGGGTCAAGCGGCAGAATAAAGAAGGGCTCGCCGCACTTTCTGCACAAGACCCGCTGATACCGGTCGCGTCTCATCCCGACGATCCTCTGCCCACACGAACAGGGGTATTCGAAGGGAGCCGGTGTTTCAGGAGCCTTGCGAACGAATGCTCGCGAGGCCTTTGTCAGCCAGTGGGCCATATTGCACAACTTGGCGAAAGGAAGAATTGGTCGTTAACGAGGTGCCGCACGAAACTCTTGCAAATTCATTATTTCCGTCGCATTTGAGGCGGTCAATTGCGTGATGGCCGAAGTTCTGGGTGTTACCGCTTCCTGATGCGCAAAAAACCGATTCGACCGTGGTCCGAAGCCCATTTTCGTCCAAATGCAGGTACGAAAACTGTCGTAATCCGGATCTTCCGAATTTCCCGTGACTTTTGTGCGGTCGTCGTAAAGAACGACCGGCGAAGTTTTTGCCTCACCATGGTTTAAGGGCTATATCGCAACGACAGAATGCAGAATTCTGCGCTACGTGCAGAAGATTTGTCTGTTTTGACGCGAATCCCTTCTCGCGTATTCACGTTATCGGAATGGATCCCAAATGCTAACGATTAGTCCGCTCAACCAAAGCCGTTCGGCAAATCGAACAAATCGATCGACAGATTTGTCGCTAATCCCGCACACATCGCTGGGTCTGGGTGCCTACGACTTGAAGCCGGGGAAATACACGATTGGCTCGTCGAAACGGTGCGACATTCAACTCGCCGTCGCTGGCGTGCAACCGATGCACGCGGTATTGATGGTGACGGCTGACCGGACGATTCTCAAAGCCTGGGACACAAAAACATGGTTGAACGACGGTCCCATCCGTCGCGAAACAATGGTTCGCGCGGGCGATCGACTTTCGATTGGGCCGGCAGAATTTCGAATTGTACATAAGCGTTCAAACGGGCAGGGAAGTCATGGTTTGCCGCAAGCACCGTCGCTAAGTCCCTCCTCGGACGATGCGGCCACATCGACCCCACGCCGGCATATCTATCATTCCCCGGATGTAGATGCTAAAGCCCTGCCGACCGACGAACCAGCCGGCCCGAGCATTCAGGCGACTCAGCAGCTTGAGGAACGACGGGATCGTCTCCGCCGTCATCGCAAGTTACTCAAGGCGGCCAGACAGCGTTTGGAAAAGGATTTGAACCGTCGTCGCGACGAACTGGATCGCCGCGCGGAAGAGTTGACCAAGCGGTTCGAAGAAGTCGATCAGCAACAACTCGCCGTCGAGCAGTTACGGCACCAACTTGCCGAGCAGGCGACGCAAATCGCGCAGCGAGAACAATCCATCGAGTCGCAGGAAGCAGAACTGAAAAAGCGTAACGAAGAAAGTCAATCGTTGCGCAGTTCAGTAACTGACAAGATCGCTGAATTGGAAGAAGAACGCCAGCGGCTGCATTCGGAACAGCAGCGACTGGAACAGGAACAAAACTCGCTGCAGTCGGAACGAGAATCGCTGGCTTCTCAAGAAGAAAACATCTCGCAAGCCGAAGCCGCGTTGGAGTCCCGAGAAGACGAATGCCGCCGCACGAAACAGGCCATTGATCAGCAGGAACACGAATGTCAGAAATTGCAGGAGGAACTTGCGGCAGCCCAACAACAGTTAGCGGCAGATCGCGAAAAACACGCCGAGGATGAGGCCGCGTTGACGGAACGAGAATGCGAGCTGAAACGGCACGCAGAAACGATCTCGCAGGACAACCAGCGTGTTGTCGAGCAGCGTGTCGACCTTGAACAAAAGTCAGAGGAAATCGGTTCGGAACGGCGTCGACTCGAAGACGAGCAGGAACAACTGCAGAAGGCTCGCGAAGCCCTTGAAGCCGAAAAGGAGGCGCTCGAAGCCGAGCGGCTACGGCAAGTCGAGGAATCGAAAGAGAACAATAAGACAGAGGCTTTGGCGCAGGCAGATGACGATGCCGTAACGGATGCTCTTCAGCAATTGGAACAGGAGCGAGCAGCGTTAAAGGACGAACGGGCTAATCTCGACGAAGAGTTGGCAGCTTTGACGTCGTTACAGGATGAAGTCAATCGCGAGCGTGACAATCTCCAAGCACAGTCCAAGGCGATTGAGCTGGAACGCAACGTGTTGGCCGAAGAAGCGGAAACCTTCCAATCTGAGAAAGCAACGGCCGAAGAGCGTAAATCAGAACTCGACTCGTTGCAGCAATCTCTCAACGAGCAGCGGTCTGAACTCGAGTCGAAAATCGCCGAGCACGAAAAATCGCTGGCAGAAGACCATGATGCAGCTCGCGCCAGTACCGAGGACGAACTCGCAGCCATCGAGGCCGCCAAAGCCAAGATCGAAACCGAGCGCGATCGGATGGCTGAACACGCTCGAGAACTCGAGATCTTGGATCGGCAGTTGGACGAGTCGCGCGACGAGCTATTCTGCCGCGAGGAAAAGTTCCAAGCGGATCAGAACGAGCTGAGTCGAAAACTTACAGAACTCGTTTCGGAAACGGAAAAGCTGTCGGCAGAACGTCGGCAATTGGAAGAAGAGAGAAACCGTCTCGCCGCTGATCGAGAATCTCTTGCTAATGCCGAGTCTGAGAATCCGGATGACGAGTTGGGTCAACAGCGGCAGGAACTCGAATCCCAAGCAAAACAGCTGGTGATTCAACGCGACGTGTTGCGCGCAGAGCGCGAAGAACTGGATGAAGAACGAGCTGTCTTTAAGGCGCAGCGGGCGGAGTTGGAAGAGGAGGCCCTGAAGGAGAGTGTCTTCAAGTCGGAATTGGACGACTTACGTCAACAGTTAGAGGAACGACAGGCCGCGCTGGAGAACGAGAAGAGCGCCCTTGAGGAGCAGCAGGCCGAATTGCAACAACAGCGATTGCAGGAAAGTGACACACAGTCCGAGCTGAATGATCTGCGGCAGGAGCTGGACGACCGTCAAACCGAACTCGAGCGCATGCAAGCGGAATTGCAAACGCAGCGGCAGGACATCGAAAACCTGCCGCATACCGATGTGCAGACGCCTCGATTCCCATCACGAGTCGATTCGTTGGCATCATTCCTGATGAGCGAGTCGTCCACGGACGTTGCGGACGGCGATTCCGTAATCGATGCCGCTGACAATGCTGATCAAGGTGAGCCGGAGCAGGCTTCCGAGATATTCCCAAACATGAGTGATTTTGTTGATGGAATCACGGCTGACGCTGCTGCCGGCGAAGCTTCCGACGATGACGTCACACACGCCCGGTCTGCCCTTGCGGAAATGTTCGACATGCCTGGAACAGGTGCCGAGTCGCGTTCGTCAGATCTCGGCGATCAGGCGACTGAGTCCACAAGAGATCAAGAAGCCTCCTTGCACGATGATCAGTTCAACGAACCAGTCGACTTCGGTGAGGATATTGAAGAAGCCGAAGAGACACCGGCCGATGTCCCGAAGCAGGAATCGTCCACCGACTCGTCGCAGTCGGGTGGCGTGCAGTTGATGACGGCCGCATTGATGGAGAAATATTATAACAACGATTCCGAACCATCCGCTGGCGACGAATCGAATGCAGCGACGGTGAGTACACCTCAACAGTCCGATCAGGCGACAACTGATCAAGCCACTTCCGAGAGTGAAGAGGCTGCGGATGACTCGATCGCTGCTTATATGAAGCAAATGTTGCAGCGCAATCGGCAAGGTGGCGGACAATCTACCGGAATCGATCCTCCCCCACCGTTGAATTCAACGAAGGGCGGTCACCACACAGCAGCTGCAGACTCAAAACTGCCGCAGCTCGATTCGGAGACTTCCTGCGAAGAGGACGCCTCCGATGCACCGAATATCTTCGAAGAGTCGCCGCGTCATAAGCAGGATAAGGATACGGTTCGAGCGAATCTCGATTCCTTCCGAGAAGTTGCAAACCTGAATGCAAGAACGGCTGTCGCCAAGCATAGCTGGAAGAAGACTCGCGGCGCAATTGTGGTCAAGGGAGTACTGGCAGCCGCCTCTTTCGCGATCGCCTTTGTACTTCTCACGGGCAGTTTCATTGGCCAAACGACGTACCCCGCGACCGGCTGGGCTGCTGCCGCTATTGGCGTGGTCTTAGCAGCTGAGCTTTTGCGTTCGATTATCTTCGTTCGGCGAGTTAAGAGGTCGCGTCGCGAAAAGCGAAAGAACGAGACAGAACCGAATACTGACACGGAGTAACAGCTCGGCCAGCAGCTGCCTTTCGGCATTCGATTGATCGGTCGCCAGGTTATCGAGATGTCGCCTCGTGGCGTCAGCCGCGTTTTTCGTACTCCGTCAGGTAGCCCATAAAGTCTCGGCGGTGTTCTTCTTCATCCGCTAAAGATTGGATGCACAGATCCTGGGTCACGTAGTCGACGCCATCGCAAAGCTTGATCAGCTTGTTGTATTGGGCAATCGCGGCATCTTCGGCGGCGATTACACCTTTAATGACCGAAATGACATCCGTATTGTCGCCGGTTGGTTGCAACGCCTGTTGTGAAGCGCTGAAAGCCATACTTCCGGGGACAGTACCCCCCAGCGTCTTGATCCGCCGCGCCAGCGTTTGGGCATGTCCCAATTCTTCTTGAATGTCCGCGGCCAGCGCCTTCTTGATCTCCTCGGCTCGCACGCCGTCGAGATTTGTCGAATTGGCGATGTAACTCATGACTGTTTCGAATTCCATCCAGTAGGCAACTTTCAGGTTTTCGATAATCTCTTCTCGATTGTCGGTGCTCATATCTCTTTCACCATTGATTCCCACTTTGTGTGACCTATTCACATGATTCTTGCATCCAACTTCGATTCGTCAACCGAAACGGGTGAGGGCATTGTGCATTGATCGTTGCGGGGGCCATTTGTGAGGGACGTATTCTATTCGAAGCGGAGATTTGATTTTCGGGCCGTACACGCTAACGCGACCTCAATTTGTCAGGAAAGTTGCCGACAATCGCATTCGAGGGTAGGGTGAACCGCCTCATCGCTGCACTGCGTGTGAGCCAATTCGGCTCGCCAGAGTCGGCATCATACAGGAATCGACGTATCGCCAAACCAGGGGATTACCATGGTGAACTCGAATGCGAACTGCGTAACGTCATTCACACCGTTATTGAGAATGGCGATTTCCGCCACACTATTGTTCGGCGTCGTTGAGGGCGCCGCGATAGGTAAAATAGGATTGCAGGCTGCCCAGCCACGCCAGATTCAGGTTGCTCAGTCCCCACGTCCAGTCGGCAAATACCAGCGATTTGAGGCGACGATAACGATCGACAAGAAACATCGCGATCCCTACCGCGACACCAGGCTCGACGTCGTCTATACGCGGCCCGATGGAACTCAGGTTTCATTCTGGGGATTTTATGCCGGGCGAAACCGATGGCAACTCCGATTTATGCCCGATCAGCGCGGAAGCTGGCGATACGAGGCCAAGTTTTCAGATGCAGCCGAAACCTTCGAAGGAGCTTTCGAATGCACCGAGTCCGATCTTCCCGGAATGATCGCCGTTCATGCGGCCAATCCGCAGTGGTTCGGATTCAGCGGCGGTTCGCCAGTGCTACTTCGCGGTTTTCATGTTGGCGACCGGTTCTTCGCATCCAACTGGCCGAATGAAGATCGTCAGGCATTTCTCGACTGGGCACAGTCCAACGATTACAACTTGCTGTCGATCGGCAGCCATTACCTCAATCGCGATATCGAGGGGCGCGGAAAGGGATGGAATACGCCCGATTTGTGGCCGTTAAGCGCTGCCGAGTATGAACGCATGGAGACGATTCTCGACGACCTCGCGCGCCGCCGCATTGTGATTTTTCCGTTTGGTGGATTCTTCAGCAAAAACTCGGACTATCCGCGTGACCCCGATGACCAGGAATTGTATGTCCGCTACACGTTAGCTCGGCTGGCACCGTATTGGAACATGCTGTTTAACGTCGCTGGTCCTGAACCGAACCTCCGCAATGAGTGGATGAAAAGCAGCGACGTCGAACGCCTTGGGCGCTTGATCGGCCGGCTCGATCCACTTAGGCATCCGTTATCAGTTCACAATCGGACGGGAGACGATCCGTATCGCGATTCCGATTGGACGACCTACGGTGTGCTGCAAGGACCGAAAACAATCGATCAGCGCGATCTCGCTGAAGGCTTGCTTAGGAATCATCACCCCCGCAAACCATTGATCGCTCAGGAGACGCTATGGTCGGGCAACGTCAATCATATTCGCCGGCATGGCGGATATTCGGATGATGTGTTGCGCAAGAATGCCTGGGTGATCGTAATGTCGGCTTCGACGTTGGTCTTCGCGGACAACGACGGCAATTCATCCAGTGGATTCAGCGGGACGATGGATCTCAACGATGTTCGTCAGGACCGACACGACATCATCCGTAAGGTGTGGGATTTCATGGAGACCGTTCCGTATGCCGAGATGACTCCCCATCAGGAGCTTGTCGATCATGGATTCTGCCTGGCCAATCCAGGTGAGCGATACCTGGTCTATTTGCACGAGGGCGGCTCGGTGAACGTGAAGGTGACCGGTGGACCGTATTCGGTGACCTGGGTCAACCCCAAAGCGACTTCCGATCGCCGCGCGAGGGGCGAGATACGCGACGGCACGGATCTCAGCTCACCAGACAGCGGTGACGATTGGCTGCTGGAGTTGGTTAAAGTCGGCACGGAATAGGTCCGCTGAGTTGGACACGGCAACTTCGCTACGTGTTCAACGTCGAAACCGACAAATTTCGCTATCATTGGTCATCGCTGGAAACCGAACTAGTGGAGAAAGATAAAGACGTGGCGAATACTTCGGAATCGGGTATCTCCAAACTGGCGACCATCGCGCTCTGCCTGGGAATCGTGGGACTCACGCCTTTAGCGCTGTTATTTGCGATTCCGGTATTCATCTGGTGTGCCCGCCACAAACAGAATGTCGGGTTGAAACGGGTCATCGTTGGGTTGTTGATCGGCGTAAGTCTCGATGTCGGTATCTTTATGATGGCGCGGTCCAAGGAGGATCGGGTCGTTTCCAACAGGATCTCCGAAAATCTCGACCTGGCGGAGCAGCAACTCGACGGAGGCAATGCCGTCGTTGCTTTCGGATCTTTGCAGGATGCAGAAAAGCTGATTGCAGACGCGCCTGCCGATCAACGTTCACGTCTCGCCCCCAAATTCGAGCAGCAGATCAGCGAGCTGAAAACAGATTTGCGACCGCTGCTACGGAAAGGATTAACGTCACAAGTTGCCAATCTGTGCTCTCATGCTGAACAGCAAGATTGGCGGAAAGTATTGCAAACGGAAAAATCGCTCCGCGACTACTTCGTCTGGCTGCAGCATTTGGATGACGATTCCTATAAGTCCCTCATCGGCCCCACACAGGAGTTGGACGAGTTGGCTCTTGAAGCGCTGCGGGTCAACTTCGACTGGCGCGGTGACGACATGAAATACGAATCCAGCATTAAAGGGGCAATCGAGGACCACCTAATCGCAGAGGGATTTGATCCCGATTTCGGCGCTCACGGCCAGCAGCAACCGTTCCACCTCACGCTTGTCGCGGAGTTTAGCCAGGAGAAGATCGGCAAGTACCAAGGGGGTGGTGACCAAGTAAAGGTCACTGGGGGAATCAAGATCGCGGCTCCAGATTCCCCGGACGCTCTCATTTGGGAAAGTGGTGAACTAACGGGAAGCGACCCTTTCATTGTTAAAGTCGCAATAGTTGGTCAGATAGAAGATCCAACGCCCATGGCAAACGACCAGATTCGTACAGCGATTCGCGAATACGATTGGCGTTCAATTAGTGGACACATCGAAATGGAACGCTATCAGCCGCTGATTGATCAACTGCGGCAAGCAGCCGAGCAAATCGATAACGAATGATCAGCAAATTGCATCTGTTTTAGGATCTCCCCGCACGCGGCTGCTCCTAAAGCAAGGGGCTGATCCGATACTCCTGCGACGACCGATATCACGGTGCGTTATGCGATGGTCTGGGTGAGCGCAGTTCAACGTCGGGAGGGCGAGGCTCCTGCCGAGCCGCAATTGTGAAGAACCAAGCTCTGTGATCTCGGTGGCAATTACTTCGTACATTGACGCTTCATATCGTTCTCATTTTGATTGCAGCGCCAACAGCGGTACACTGGACATCGTGTGCCGAGCATGCAAATCGCATTTCTCATGCGTATTCATGCGGGCACATCAGAGACAGGCAACAACGGAACCAAGACTTTCGGGAGCAGACACGATGCCCGCACGACGCACATTCATGAATGGCCTTGTCACTTTGGTTTTGTTGGGCGGCGTTTGTTTGGCGACGCAGGCTGCAATCGCCTCTCCACAAGAAAACACCGACAAAAACCAGCCGGTCCTACGTGCCGGGGCGGCGGCGGCCAATATTACTCCCCCTTTGGGAGAATTAGTTGTCGGGGGCTGGGCACCGTTTCCGGCCCGTCACATTCATGACGAACTGCACGCTCGCTGCCTGGTGCTCGATGACGGCGAGACCCTGCTGGCGTTTGCCGTTTGTGACAACGTCGGGATCCCGCAGGAAGTCTTCGATGAAGCGAAACATCTCATTCAAGAAGAGTTGGAGATTCCGCTTTCGCATTTGATGATGTCCTCGACGCATACGCACTCCGCCACGACCGCCCGCTCGTCAAACAAGGCGATCCGGGCGGAACAGTTGTCCTGGTATCAGCAATTCCTGGCCCGCCGCATTGCCGACGGCGTGCGACGTGCCGTCAACAATTTGGAGCCGGCCCGCATCGGCTGGGGGGTTGCGGAAGAACGCAACCAGGTTTTCAATCGTCGTTGGTTTATGACACCGGGCGTCCCCGACTTGCGGAATCCGTTTGGCGGAATCGACAAAGTCCGTATGAATCCGCCGCGCGGAAATTCAAACTTGCTCCGCCCGGCTGGTCCCGTTGATCCGGAAGTCTCCTTCCTGTCCGTCCAAGCTACCGACGGTAGGCCGATCGCGCTGTTGGCGAATTATTCGCTGCACTATGTTGGTGGTGTGAACTCCGGCGAGGTCTCTGCCGATTACTTTGCCATCTTCGCGAACCGGATCGGCGAGTTACTCAAGGCCGACGGTAACTATCCGCCGTTCGTAGGCATCATGTCGAATGGGACCAGTGCCAACATTAACAACAACGACTACAGCGGAAGGACTCCTTCGAAACGTTACGAGAAGTACGAAAAGATGCGCGAAGTCGCTTATCAAGTGGCAGACAAGGTTTTCGAAGCGCATCAGCAAATCGAGTTTCGCGACTACGTCACACTGCAAGCGGCGCAGCGCGAACTGGTGTTACGCGTTCGCAAGCCGACCGAAGAAATGTTGCAGTACTTTAAAAAGGTTGCCCAGCGACCGGCGAGCGAAGAGCCGTATCAGAAGCGTGAAGAAATCTATGCCGACCGCGTCAAAAGTTTATTGGATGCCCCGGACGAGATTCCGATCATCCTGCAGGCATTTCGCATTGGGGACTTCGGCATCGCTGCGATTCCGTTCGAAGTATTCGTCGAAATCGGTTTGGAGTTGAAAGAAAAAAGTACACACGGACAAACGATGACGTTGTCGCTGGCCAATGGTTCGTTCGGATACCTGCCGACACCCGAGCATCACGAGTTGGGTGGCTACGAAACCTGGCTCGGCACGAACGTGGTCGAAAAACAAGCCTCGGTCAAAATTACCGAAACGCTGCTCGATCTGCTCAACGGCGAACTCGCTCAGGAGTGAAAAAAAAGTAGCTGGCTCGCTTTGTGCACAGCGAAGTGTAATATCTTCTACGTGTGCTTCCCGATTTTGGCGCGTCAAAAATCTAAACTCGGTTGCCTCAAGTATCGACGGTGATAGTCGTTGGGGCACGGCGTGTGGCATACGAAATCGACGTGAACCGAACCACGACTATTTCCGTTTCCCCAGTGAGGCGAGCGGTCTTGAACTTCGGCTCACGAAGTTTGCTGGCGGCTTGGCAATCCGCAGCTTCCTGCCGAAGCCAAATCAGCTGGGATGTCCCTTCCCGGCAGCCTGCTCGCCGAGTTCTGACACTGAGGAAGGAACCATGTCTAAGCTTCGAGGACAAGTCCGGCGGGTGGTTTGGAAGACGTTCTGGATTGCCACCCTGGTTTCGATCCTGGGGGCCAGAATTGATGACAACATGCTGTTTGCTGTCGGGTTTGCTCTGTCGGCAGCATCCGCGGTGATCCTCCCGTATATGTATGCCGAAAGGATTGCCTAAGCAGCAGTTCCAAACCCCTCTGATGCCTCGCGCAAGCCTCGGAATTGTAGGCCCAATTACAAGCACAACCGGGTCTTGAAACTATGTTCTCGGGCCTCTTCACACATGGACACCCGAATGGCGATGTGGTGTAATAGTAGCAGGGTTGGAACGCACGCGAGGGAGCTCGGCGAAGCATCACGATCACCGTGCAGGGAAGCAGCATTGGACGCCAACGCGAAAGTGATGGTCAGACGGTCCGTTCAACCATCGCAATGCGTGCCGATCCCGGATTGAAGATTGCAGAATCTCGGGAGCGGTCTACTTCAGGTGGCAGTGATGCCCTGCGGGATTTGTTCCATCGTGGTTTCGGTGGCGATCTGACTCTGTCGAAGAGACATCGACGAAAGTCCATTCGGGGAAATGTGTGATGGTCGGCAGCCGATCGTGCGTGATTCCAATACTCTTAACAGTCTTTTGCTGCGCGGCGGTTTCTCTCATTGCGGCTGAGGAACCGGCAGCCGAACGGTCGCTACCGGAAGCGGCGAAACAGAAGATCGACTTTGTGCGCGACATTCAGCCGATCCTTACAGCGCGCTGTGTCGATTGTCACGGTCCTGATGCGGCAGAGGGGCGGCTCCGTTTAGATGCCCGTCAAATTGTGTTCCAGGGGGGGATTTCCGGACCGTCCATCAAAAAGGGCAGCGGCGCCGACAGCCTGCTGATTCATCGTCTGCTTGGGCGCGACGGTGCCGATGCAATGCCCCTTGATGACGAGCCGCTTAGCGATGCCGAAATCGGCTTGATCCGCGCTTGGATCGATCAGGGAGCAAAATGGCCCGACGGCGTCGGAGCCGACGTCGATGCGATCGAAAAGCATTGGGCCTATGTGAAGCCAGAGCGTCCATCGGTTCCGCAGGTTGAAAACGAAAGTTGGGTGAAAAATCCCATCGATGCCTTCATTCTGGCCCGGCTGGAACAACAGGGGCTATCCCCCTCCCGCGAAGCGGACAAGCAGCGATTGATCCGACGAGCGACTCTCGATTTGACCGGCTTGCCCCCGACAATTGCCGAGATCGATGCCTTTCTGGCCGATGATCGGCCGAACGCCTACGAATTTATGATTGATCGGTTGCTGTCGTCGCCCCGTTATGGCGAGCGATGGTCGATTCCCTGGCTCGATGCCGCCCGCTATGCCGACAGCAATGGCTATCAGCGCGATGGTCGCCGGGTCTATTGGGCGTATCGCGACTGGGTGATCAACGCGCTCAATGCCGATATGCCGTTCGATCAATTCACGGTCGAGCAAATTGCAGGCGACCTGCTGCCAAACCCGACCGTCGATCAACAAATTGCGACAGGTTTTCATCGTGGGACGATGGCCAACGTCGAAGCGGGGACTGATCCCGAAGAAGAGCGCGTATTGGCGAACATCGATCGGGTCAACACGACGGGCACCGTTTGGCTGGGGACCACAATAGAGTGCGCCCAATGCCACAACCACAAATACGATCCCTTTACACAGGAAGACTTTTACCGGCTGTATGCCTTCTTTAACAGCACCGAGTTGGAAATCGAATCCAGCGGAAGTGGGCGTCAGTTTACCGGTCCGAAAATGCCGTTACCGCTGCCATCCGACATCAAACAGCAACGCCAGCAATTGCAGGCGGAAATCGCACGTGCCGAAAAAGCGGTCGAACAGGTCACCGGCGAGCTAAAACAGCAGCAACCAGACTGGGAACAGAAGCTGGCGGCCGCCATGTTGAAAAGCGAGTGGAAAGTCCTGCAGCCGACGTCCTACGAGGCGCTCGAAGGATCGAATCTCAAACTTCGCGAAGACAATTCACTGTTGGCGGGTGGGAACTTTCCCGGTACCGACATCTACGAGGTCGTCGCCGAAACCGATCTCAGGCGAATTACCGCCCTGCGGCTGGAGATTTTGACCGACCCGACGCTGCCTGAGGGAGGGCCGGGTCGCGTGGCGCCGGGCAATTTCATTTTGTCCGAATTCAAGGTGCACGCTCGTGAGTCGGGCGGAAAGGGTCGCGGACGCAAAATTATGTTAACCGATGCGGTCGCCGACTATTCACAGAAGAACTGGAACGTCACCAAAGCGATCGATGGTAATCGCAAAACCGGATGGGCGGTCGCCAAGCAGTTTGGCCAAGGCCACTATGCTGTTTTCATCCCGCAACAACCGATCGAGTTTGCGTCCGGCGGCAGTTTGACCTTTACCTTGGACCAGCAGTACGGCAACTCGCGGACGATCGGCTGTTTTCAATTGCTGGCGACCGACGGCGATCCGCAGGAAATGTTGCTGCCGGAGACCATTCAGAAAATTGTCGCCCTTCCCGAGAAACAGCGCACCAAAAAGCAGAGCCAGGAACTCGCGACATTCTACGTTGCCGGCTCATCGGAACTAAAGTCGCACAAGGAGCGGCTGACCAAGTTGAAGCAAAGCTTTCAAAGCCTCGCGCCACCCACAACATTGGTGATGAAGGAACTGTCCGAGCCGCGAATGACGCGCATGTTTCACCGGGGGGATTTCCTCAATCC
>JANQRQ010000276.1 GCA_028284485.1 Planctomycetaceae bacterium
GGCGGCTGGAAGCCGCCGCTACGAAATGCCGTGGCTGAATTACAGTTCACCCCGCGGAACGTCGCTGGGGCTGTGGACGCTGTTGGTTTGATCTACGTCGCAACGGAATCCCGGGAGAGAGACTATGTCGACGCCCCCTTGCGCCGCCAGCCACTCGACACGTGAGTGAAGCTCAAAAAACCTCAAGCATGAAGAAGCGACGCACGACCGATTGGATCAAAGCCTGGAGGCCGACCGTTGCGTGCTCGACACTTTCGCGTCGTCGAGTCGGCGAACGGAAACATAAATGGCACTGCAAAGTGCCTCGCCGTTGCCGTCGAGAAACGTCGTAGAGAGTTGAGTCTTTCCAGCGGGAAGACGGACACGAAATGCGGCATGCGTGTCTGTCGAAGTCGTGTCAACGGAATGGTTTTGGCCTGCCACCATAAGACTGGCCGCAGCGATCGGACGGGCACTGAAACCTTTGTCCTGCGGACCCTGCCAGCCTTCGGTCAGCGACTTGTTCGACTCCTTCGGCCAGCGACGAAGCTCAATCTCGTAAACTCCCGCAGTATCAACAATGACATTCCAGTAACCTTCCGCGATCGACTGAGACAGGCCCCGTGGGTTGTCGCAGTAGTCTCCAACCCAATCCTGCGAGTAAACCATCATGGGATTGGCCGTCTCGCTGCCGATGGTAATCCAACGCTTGCGATCGAAGAGTACTCTCGCTTCGGCATGCCACTGTTCATAGTGTGTGGACATGGCCTCAACGATGTCAGGGTTTTGGGCGGCAACGTTCTGCGACTGTCCTGGGTCGCGTCCGACATGATACAGCTCGGGAGGCTTGTTATCCCTGGGGGCCGTTCTTCCCATTCTTTCTTTGAGCAGTCGCCACTTGCCCCACATGACGACGGCGGGATCCCACGGCTCGCCTGATACGCGGTACTGCACAACAAGCTTTCGATCGGGAAGTTCCGAGGTCGTCCCCTTCAGCAAACCGGAAAGACTGCTGCCGTCGAACTTCGCCTTCGATTCATTCTTCAATCCGCAAAGATCAATAATCGTCGGCAGCAGATCCTGCACCTGAGTTAATTCATCAACGTCGTGATTCTGCAAAAGGTTGCCGGAGGGCCAGCGAACGAACAGCGGCACACGATGGCCCCCTTCATAAACGCTTGTCTTCCTGGCCCGCATCCCCGCGTTAAAGATGTTGGCGGCCTGCTGGCTTTGCGTGCCGTTGTCGGCCATATAGATCAGCAGCGTGTTGTCTCGCAGCCCCTTCTCGTTGAGGAATGTTTCCAGCTTGCCGAGGTTTTCGTCGAGGTTGGCGATCATGCCGTAGAACTTCGCCGGCATCGGTTTGCCGTTGTACATGCCCTCGTACGGTTTGGAATACTTCTCGGCACAAACATCGGGGACGTGCGGCGTATTTGTGGGGAGATAGCAGAAGAACGGTTGGTCATCGCTGCTTTGTTTCTCAATCCACTTCATGGCCTCGCCGAAGAAGATGTCGGTGCAATATCCCTCGTACTTTTTGTCGGTTCCATTGTGCTCCAAAACCGGGTCGAAGTAGGTATTGCCCCAGTAGTCGGCGAGCGACGTAATTCCCCACGCGCGGTGATGCAGCGTTTCCTGGAATCCGCGATCCTGTGGACGGTGCGGGTAGCTGTCGCCCAAGTGCCACTTCCCGAAATGTCCGGTGGCGTACCCCGATGCCGCGAAGAAGTCAGCCATGGTCGGCAATTCACGACGCATCATCGAGCGCCCCTGGCAAACAGCCGTCGAGCCGTTCCGCATGGCGTCGATTCCCGTCATCAGTTGCCCGCGGGTCGGCGAGCACATCGGTGCGACATGAAAGTCGGTGAAACGCACGCTTTCCTTCGCGAGCCGATCGACATTCGGCGTTTTCAGGACCGGATTGCCATGAGACGACACATCACCATAACCCTGATCGTCGGTGAGGATGAGAATGACATTGGGTCGATCAGCAGCATTCACGTGGGAGGATGCTGGCAAATAAGCCAAGAACGCGACAAGAGCCGCCATTTGTTTATTGCATTGCAGGTTCACGTTTCGACTCCTCTGTTGCCTCTTGTCTTTGGTTCTGGTTCCGTCGACGTCGCAGCGAAGATGACACCGAGAGCTCAGATCAGTCGCATCGATGTGCGTTGTGTATCACACTTCATCATTGTCGCTATTGGTTCCTGCTATTTCTGCCCCTTAACCGTGACGGCCAGTCGGTGTGTTCTTTCTGGTCCCAACCCAAACGCTGGAAGTATCCATCGATGTTGTTTCGCAACATCGTCGCCTTCTCTGGTTCGGCCGAGATAAGATTTCGCTGTTCGCCCAGGTCATCCCATAGTGACCACAGGTACTCTTTCCCACTTCGAATATCCCGCAGGAATTTGTATCCGTCCTGAACGATGGCAATGTCGAGGTTGCCCTGCCGCTTGGTGTAGCGGAAGACCATGAAGGAATCGCGCCGGTTGACCGTACCGTTGCCACCGCTTTGGCATAGAGATAACAAGCTGCCTCCCTCGACATGCTTGGGAATTTGATCGAATGCGCCGGCCATCTCCAGCACCGTCGGCATGATGTCCCAACCAACGACAGGCACGCGCGAGCTGACTCCGGCCGGAATACGTGGGCCACTGACAATGAACGGCACGCGGAGGCCACCTTCGCTGATCATGTATTTGTGGGAAAGCAACGGATGTGCCTTGTGAAACGTTCGCTGCTCAGCGGGTTTCCACTGATCGACTTTGCTTTCGAAGCCATTGTCGGCGGTGTAAATGAAGTACGTGTTGTCACGAACGCCCAGCTTATCGACCGTGTCGATAATGCTTCCCACAGCGGTGTCGAGGTTTTCGTTCATGGCAGCCCACAGTGGGGAGTTCTGGTACTTGGTGGCTTGGTCCCGGCATTGTTCATAGCTTGTAATTGTTTCGGGCAACGCCATGTACCTGAGGTGGTTGGCGTAAAACGACACCTGCACGAAGAAGGGGTGTTCGTTTTTGACCTGCCGCGTGATGAAGTCGTTCGTCTTCCTTGCCAGTGAAAAGGTCAACTTGGGGTCGTCGGGCGGGCACTGGTTTCCTTCCGCGTTCATCGTCTGACCATCGCTTTCGTCGTAGCCGATGTCCTCCGGCGTGCGTGTGCGCTGGTGCCATTTGCCGAAATGAGCAGCCCGATATTCAGGATGTGCGGCCTTCAAGCGGCTGGTCATGGCATCTCCAGCGGGCGGCAGATTCGTTGGTTCGTTCTCCGCGAACTTCCCGACGGTAGAGGGCGTCAGTCCGTATTGAATGCTAGTCCGCGATGGTCCGCAGGTTGGAGCCGGTGAATACGCCATCGAGAAACGCACGCCCGACAACGCCAGCTTTGAGGTGTTCGGCGTTCGATAGAAAGAACTTCCTGAGCCAGGGATGGCAGGGTCGGCTGGAACATCCAGCGCATTCCAGCCCGTGTCGTCGACGAGAATAAAGACGATGTTTGGTTTTGCGTTCTCCGTCGCCAATCCGGATGAGCAATAGGCGAATGCCGATAGAACGGCGATAAGTGTTTTCAACATTGTTCTCAGCTTGTGCTCTCTATTCTTCGTCTCTAACGAGTTCATTTAACATCCGCGCTTCGAGCGTAGTCCTGTCCGTTAATGCTACGTACGACAGAACGCATCCAACCATCGAGTTGCCGTTTCATTGCTTCGAGTCGCCTTTGCTGATCCGGATCGCTGAAGCGATCCGTCGTTTCCATAGGATCATCAGCCAAATTGTAAAGCTCGTATTTTGTGCCGTTGATGCGATGCAGTTTCCACGGCCAGTCAGTCCACGCCGCATGGCCGGTAGCAATGTCTTCCATGAACTGCGGGAACTCGTCGACATCTTTGCGGATCCGATGTTCGTCGTGTGGCACGGGGGCTCCGGCCTGCTGTTTTTCCATGATCGCTTTCTGGATACGGTCGCTCCAGGTGGACTGCCCCTGCTGAAAGTTGTGCCAAAAGCCCATCGGCTTATCGCGTTCCTCGGCCTCGCCCGCGATGATGTGGCTGATGTCGGTCCCATCCAGGGGGTGGGGAAATTCCGATTGAACTCCTGCCATTGCCAATAGCGTCGGGAACATATCGCATGTCCAGGCTGGTACTTCGGTTCGCCCTTTGAGATTGCGCGCCGGCCATTCGATGAGCGACGGTATTCGGAGTCCGCCCTCGTAAATGCTTCCCTTCTTTTTTCGACCGCCGGAAGTTGCCTCATTCAGGCCGCCGTTGTCACTGCAGTACCAGAGGATTGTGTTGTCGGCGATGTTGAGGGCCCTCAGCTCGCGACGCAGTCTGCCGAGTTGCTGATCGAGCAGCGTGATCTCGCGATAGTAGCCGGCCTGCTTCTTGTTGTTGTAAAGCGGTGGGCCCTCTGGGACTTCCTGATGTGGGTCGTGAGGCGACGGGAACCAGACGACCATAAACATCGGCTGATCGCCGTCTTCATGTTTGATGAGGAACGCCAGCGCATCGTCCATCGCGAGGACGGTCCCCTTGCCCTTGCGGTGTTCGATCTTGCCGTTTCGACTCAGGTAGGGATCGTTGTCGTAGAAGTTCAGCCCGACCACCCATTCATCGAAACCCATACCACTTGGATTACACGGCGAGTCAGGCTGCCCTGAACCCAGATGGACCTTGCCGAAGATCCCGGTGACGTATCCAGCAGCCTTCAAAGATTCGGCAATTGTTTGCTCGTGGGGCCGCATATACCGACCGTGGTTGGTCACTTTCGCGCGAATCGGGTTGCGCCCCGTCATGACACTCGCTCGGGTCGGCGAACAAACCGGAGCCGCGGCATAGAACCTTTCGAATACGAAGCCATCTTTCGCCATCTCGTCCAGGGCCGGCGTCTTGACGAAGGGATGACCGTTGTAGCCCACGTCTCCCCATCCCTGGTCGTCGGCCATGACGAGAATGATGTTGGGCTTACGATCGCCATCTGCTCCATCGGTCGATTGGTACTCTGCGGTTGCCGGCGAGCCCTCACCCAGTCCGAGGGACAGCATGAGAACTATTGGCAGAGTCGAAATGCTCAGAATTTTTACCTGCATGTTCATCGTAAGACCCAGCTGAGTGTCACTTGTAGATATTCTCCATCTGCCACGCATCCAACGAAAGGAGCTTGGCGTTCCCGCCAATGGCTCGCAGAGTCACGCCGGTGCTATCGCTGCGGCGTGGGTAGACCCGAACAGCTGCGCACTGCCGATCGTTGACAAAGACTTCGACGATGCTCTTGTCGACGAAGATACGAAGCTTCACAGGGGCATTCGGAGTTTGCAGCAGCACCGGCGCCACTTCAGGCGGACGTGAGAGAGCCCGGGGATGAGTTGACGACCGAGTCGTGTCAATGGTGAGCGTGCCATGGTTGACGATTGGAGGTCTCACATCCTTACGGCGGATGCTTTCGCGGATTTTGTAGCCTGCGATTGGGTGGAAGAGGATTCGCGTGTACTCCTCTTCGTTTGGTGAACGCAGGACCTTCAATTCGATCATCTTGGCATTCATCGGATCGATGTGGGCGATCAACTCCATCGCGTTGCTAACGTTCTTAAATACCTTTTCGTCGTTGATCGGGAGATCGAATGCCTCGATCCGTTGATGATCTTGGCGCAACGATTCAATGTCACCGGCGGGTTCAACCCTCAGTCTGCCCTCTTCACACAGTGACCATCGTCGAGGGAGCGACATGATCTGGTTCCAGTGGACATTGCGGTTCTGGTAGGTCATGCCGGGATTCATGTTGAACAGCCCGACGACGGCCTCGAGATTTTCGGGGTCGGGGCAAGCCGACGGCGCGTGAGTGCCGCCAGGAGAGACCGGGCCGAAATTGAAGTCACCACCATCGGTCACGACGAACTTCTGACGATTTGTGTCGTAGTTACCGATCATGTATTTGCCACCGGTCGTGTGGCTGAAGTGGAGCATGATATGTTTATTCTGCTCCTTCGTGCCGATCGGCCAGAAGTACGGACAGGCTCCGTCATCACCGACAAACGTGTAGTCATCGTCTTCGAGAAATGGATGAAGATACTCCCAGTTAGCGAGATCTTTCGAGCAGTGCAGGAACTCTTCGCGGAGAACTTTGCCATCAGGGCCGGTGGTGGCCTGGCCGCCGGTCAAAATGTAGTAGTACTCCCCCTGCTTCCAAATGCAGGGATCGAAGATCTCATAGGGGAGGTCCGGTTCACCTTTGTTTTTCATCTTGATGACGGCGTCACCGGTGACCTTTTCCCAGTTGAGCAGCAGCGGGTCGCTGGAGACGGCGACCATCGTTCCACGACCGATTCCGTGATACGCGGCGATCACACGATCCACATCAACGTACGTGCTGCCGGAAAAGCACTTGTCGTCAGGCACCGGGTAGATCGCGATGGGAAGATCGCGCCAATGGATGAGGTCGTCGCTGACCGCATGTCCCCAGTGCTGGCGTGTGTCTTCCGGCGGATAGGCTTGATAGAAGAGATGCCAGCGGCCCTGCCAGTAGCACAGGCCATTGGGATCGTTCAATCGGCCTTCCGGATTGACGTAGTGGTAGATGGGCCGATGGATGTCATCGGCCTGGGCTGCGCGTGCTTTGTGCAGTCGCTTGAGATACGGGTTCTCCTCGAGTTGCTTCTCTTGCTCTTCCAGCGTCGCGCCGAACTTGTAGATCGGAATTAGCGAAGGCTTCGCAGGTGGCGAGCGGTACTCCATTGATGGTTGCTGAGCAATCGCAGAGCTAGAGATCGTAAGGAAGGTTAGAGCAAGTGTCAGTGAGGATTTCATGTTGCGTTGGCCTGTTGTGAGTGGAGTCGTTTGTGCTTGTGGCCTATTTGTTTCCGGCTGCCCTTCGTGCTCTGGAGTACCCACTTCCGGGAAGTCCTGCTCCTGGTGGAGGGACTGGGTGGTAAAGGTGATCCATGCCCTTTCCGGGAGCCTCTGTTTTCGGAATCCATTTTCGGTGCTCGGCAAGCACCTCAGCGTATTGGGAGTCGGAAGCCAGATTGGTGTGGTTCCATGGATCGCTTTGTTGATCGTAGAGTTCTTCAACGCCATCGCTGTATCGAATGTAGCGCCAGCGATCGCTGCGCACCGCGTGGTTACCGGGACCTTCAGTCATCAGGGCTGGTCGTTCCCAGTGACGCTCTGGATCTTTTAGGAGCGGCACCAAACTGATCCCATCGTTGTCGGTCTTCGCGGGTAGCCCAGCGAGTTCCAGTAACGTTGGATAGATGTCGACAAGTCCAACTGGTCGATCGCAACGACTTCCGGGAGTCGTAACTCCGGGCGCGACAATGATGAACGGCACGTGGTTGGCTTTTTCCCACAGCGTGAATTTCACACAGCATTCCTTGTCGCCAAGGTGATAGCCATGGTCGGCCCATAGCACGATGATCGTGTTGTCGGACATTCCTGTTTCGTCGAGCTTGTCCAGCAGTCGGCCAACCATCTGGTCGGCGAAGTCTGAAGCCGCCTGATAACACTGCACCATCTTCTTGAGGCTACCCGGTGAACCCGGCTCGGCAGCGGTGGTGTTGTCCCAGACCCAAAACTCTTTGCGAACCATTCGCTTCGCGATTTCGCCGACGTCGCTGAGATCGCCTGCTGGCATCTCGGGCATGCGGACTTTGTCGAGAGGATAGCGGCTGAAGTTCTCCTTCGGAGCGTAAAACGGAAGGTGCGGGTTGAAGATGCCGGCGGCGAGAAACAGCGGCTTGTCCCATTCTTCCTCCATGCGGGCTTCGACCCATTCGCACATGTCGACGTCGATCATCTTCTGATCGTGTTCGCCCCAGTCGAAGGAAACGTTGCCCAACCGAGGGTTGGCCGGCTTTTTGTAACCGTTGTAATTCCTGTTCACCCCGGGGCCTCGGATGTCCAATTTCTTAAAGAACTCCTGGAAATCAGGATTCCCCTCGCGTCCAACCCCTGATCTTCCGTGATGAAAAATCTTGCCTGCGCCACGAGTTGCATAGCCGCCTTTTCGCTCGAAGTACTGAGCAAGTGTGGCGCAATCTGGAAGCTTGTCGCGCCAAAACTCGGGATTCCCATAAACACCCGAAGTTGTTGGGCGATAGCCAGTCATGATCGCGGTTCGCGAAGGATTGCATCCGGGCGACGCGCAATACGCCTGTGTGAAGAAGCAACCGCGTGCCGCCAGCCGCTTGAGGTTCGGAGTTTGAATCGGATTGTTCTCATCGAACAGCGTCGTCCAATCGTTCATGTCATCAATGGCGATGAACAGAACATTGGGGCTCTGTTCTGCCGACACTTCGGTTGCAAAAACCACCAACACACCAACAACGATCAGGGCGATTCTTTGCATTCTTGTTCCTCTTGGTCCGTCTAATCACGACCGCGGGAGTCTGCCAGAATCGTAGCGGCAGCGGAATTGACCGCGGCGTGGTCCGTCGATTCGACGAGGCCGATCGAAATGCTTTGGGGGACCGAATCGAGGAACTTGTCGATTCCCTTTCGGCCGAAACCGAAAACGGTCATCTTTTCCTGCATCTGGTAGAAGCGGTCGGGATGGGCATCATCTTCGTGATGTAGCAGCATCAGCGATCGGTTGCGGTTTTGGTCGCCGAACGCAATCCACTCGGGCCCGGCGATATCCCCTTCGTGATTCTCGTGCATGGGGTGGCGCTGGGGAGACTGCGAAGTCATCCACCAATCGCTGTTGTCGAATTGGCCGCCCGGCGTTCCTTCGTACAGCGCCCAATATTTGTAGCCGGCCGGCATCCGCGTCATCGTAAAAGTGCAATGCGTGGAGAAGAACTCGTATCGGCACGCCCAGTGCCCGCTTTCCGATTGAGCCGATATGACGACGCGATCGTCGTCCGCGTATTCGACGTTGGTGCGCGCGGGATCGGTTCCATCGTTCTTGGGATGAAAGTAGCTGCCCGATTGGCGGTGCACGGCATTCGGAAATCCCCGGTATTCACCGGCCGCACCGCTTTTCGATTGGGGGTGGAATCCGAGCCAATCGTTGCCATCGCGGTCGATCAAGCTGGAAAGGCCTGCGCCAGACTTTTCGAGATAATAGACGGCGTTCGGTGTTTCGATTTTGTATGCGGGAAGGTTTCCGGCAGATTCGTCGACCGCGTTTTCAGTAAGCCGCACGCCTGATTCGAGTTTTGGTTGTAATTCGGATACGGCCTTGTTTCCCGTGTAGCTGATGCGCATCAGGCTGCCGGTACTTCCCTGAAACTTGCCGTCTATGACCCAGGCATTGCGCAGCAGAACATAAAGACTACCGTCGGGAGCGATTCGCAGGTCGACGGGCCGCCGCAATCCGCCGGCGAATGTTTCCACATCGGATGGGTGATTCGGGTCCATGGATTTGATCCACCCATGATTGAAGTCGGCAAAGAGGTAGTGGTTGCGAAACGAATCGGGCCAATCCGAATTCGCTGCGACGAAATCGCCGCCGGCAATCGAAGCTTGTGGATACCAATGTTCGGGTCCGTGGTAGCCTTCCTGTTCGGTCGGTCCATGTTCGACAACCGGCCAACCGTAGTTGGCACCGGCCACGCCCCGATTGATTTCTTCAAACTTGCCACCGACGTCGTTAATGAATAAATCGCCACTCGGTTTATGAACGGCAAACGTAAAAGGATTGCGTAAGCCTCTTGCCCAAATCGCGCGGTATTTCCCAGTTGTTTCATCGAGAAACGGATTGTCTGCCGGAATCGTGCCATCGTCGGCGATCCGCAGGATCTTTCCTTGAAACGTTCCGAGCGACTGCGACGGCATGCCGGCGGTTTGTTCGCCGATTCCGATATACAGCGTTCCATCGTTGCCAAAATGCAATGCGCCCCCTTGGTGACCGGCGGGAACCTTGCCTCCCAAGGTGCGCTGATCGTCGCCCCGCAACAGAATCTTTTCGCTACCGGGAACGGCAATATCGCCGTCGGCTGTAAAGCGACTAATGCGATGATGCGGATACGGGTCACCCGACACATAGCAGAGGTAGACGTAAGGCGTTTCTGGAAAATCAGGATGAATGGTGACTCCGATTAATCCCCGCTCCCAGTTATTGTCGACGTCGAGCGTGACAAATGGGTCCTCGAGAAGTCTCCCCTGTTTGATCACGCGCAGTGTGCCGGTTTGTTCGCACAGCAGAATGCGCCCATCGGGGAGGGTTTCCAAAGCCGTGCAGCCTGTCAAGCCGGTAGTCACGGTTTGAATTTCAAATCCCGGTGGAAGGCTGATCGGGCCGACGATGCCGGCACCGTTTTTGGGACGCTCGTTCGACCTTAACGTTTCCAGGTAGGCGATGAGATCGGTGAACTGTTGTGGCGTGAGAACATCGGATAACCCTTGTGGCATGAGCGAGAGAGAGTTGACGTTTCGTTCTTCAATATCTGCTTGGGCAATGACGTGTTTCTTGCCGGCGACATCGAACAGCGTGAAGTTACCTTCCAATTGCTGCCGGACGACGCCGGTTCGCACACGACCGTCGCGTGTAACGATCGTACTCGTGCGAAAGTCTTCCACGATTTGTCGCGACGGCTCAATCAGCGATTCGATGAGATGGGGTCGATCGAATTTCCCACCGATGATCGTCAAATCAGGGCCGGCCTCACCCCCGTGCTGTTCAATCTTGTGGCAGATCGCACACTTGGTGAGTTTTGCGTCGAGATACAATTTGCGACCGCGGTCGGCGTCACCCGTGTGTGTGAGTGCGAATTGGGCATATTCGAGCTGCTTCGCTGTTGGGGCGGGAATCGAGGCGTCCAAGTCGATTGCTGCGACAGGTCCGTCGGAAGTTGCTTGTGGGCCAGCAACGGCTAGCTGGGCCACCGAAGTTTCAGCCAAAAATATCGTCGCCAGCAGTCCAGCGAGAAACCGGCAGTCAACAATCACGCGCATAGAAAACGCTCCTTAATGACTTCATTCGGTAATGTGCAGCGCTAAGACTGTGCGCTGGCTCGGACCGAAGGCTGTACCACGCGACGATTGTTACTCGCCACCAATTTCGCGGATTCGCAGGTCCTTAATGCGGATCTGCATCGGAGGGCCGGAATGCAATTGGAACGCGATAATTCCCGAGGCGCGGCGATGCTTTAAATCCTCGTCGTGCCCGATCGACATGATGTGGTCGTTGATAATGTGCGTGAATTGGTAGCCGTTGGCGATGATGCGGTAGTCGTTCCAGCCGCCGCGGTCGATGGCTTTTTCCAGTTCAGCGGGGGTACCTAAGTCGGCGATCTTTTCGATGTGCGGCTTTCGGGGATTCTCGGTGTTCTCGCGCACGATGACCGCCTCACCTCGTTGGCCCATAAACATGCGACCCTTTTCCTCAAAAAACATGCCCGAAAAGCGGTCGATCGGCCCGCCGTCGGCCTTGTGATGTCGATCCTCGAAATCGGCTTGGTAACCAGTGACCACAAAATCATCCTGTTCCACACTGCGATATTGCACGCCGGAGTTATAGCCAGTGACCTGATAGGAGAACTTCAATTCGAAATTGCCGAACTCCTTATCGCGGTAAATGAGGAACGTATTATGCGGGGCTTCGTTGTCAGGCGTGGTTTCTCCAACGATTTCGCCGTTTTCGACCCGCCAGAACTTCATATCGCCTGTCCAACCGGTCAAGTCCTTGCCGTTGAATAATGGACGGAAGCCGTCGGCATCTTCGGCGGCTGTGTTGCCGGTGACAAAGATGGTCATGATCATGCAGCAGAAAAGTGCTGCGATAGAGGTGTGCCGATGTCCTCGCATGATGGTTCCTCGGTTTTCAGGTTGTTCATCGGAATAGAGTGAGGCGCTCGCGTACACAAGTTCGTCTCTGCCGATTCAGTGAGGATGGCCCCTCGCTGTCAATCCTTCAACGAAACGGTTGCGAAAGCACCCATCGATTCTACCGGCGTGGAAATAGGCATGCCATCTTCGAGCGTCGGAATGTCAAACGCGAATCAATGTCGATCGGAATCCGCTTCGCCAAAACTGGATCTGCCGATGGTTGCTGCAGGCGGTTGAGATTGACTGGGCGGCATTCCGAGGGATTCGTATGGGGAAAAACAGAGAATTTTTTTGCATTTTTCGATTCTCTGAAGATAATTGAGCCTGCACGAGAACTGGGATGTCCCGTGATCGATCGGGACCTTTGGCCACCTTCAATCCAGCTTCCAAGAAATACTGACTCACCCCCCAACATAGCCTGATTCATATTTCGTCAGCGACATGTCAGACGTTGAAGCGGGGATTCTTCAAGACTCTCATCGCGAATGAGTCGGGTAGGTGTGGAGCGCCTCGGCGCTGGGTCAATCATTCTATGCAGTTCCAATGGAGTCCGTCGGGATTTCATCAATTCCACCTCGGCGACGGCTTGAACCCACGGAGTCGAGCCGTTCGTTGTCGTCCTTTCTATTTTTGGTTATTGGAGGGCACCCCATGTTGCAAAACGAAAGACCGTTGAGAAGTCGGCGAGCGCGGGTCCGCGGATTCACCTTGATTGAACTGCTGGTGGTGATCGCCATCATCGCGATTTTGATTGCTTTGTTGCTGCCAGCCGTACAGCAGGCACGCGAAGCGGCTCGCCGCACACAATGCAAAAACAACCTCAAACAAATGGGGTTGGCCATGCATAATTACCACGATGTTTACGGCATGTTTCCGGCTGGTCAGAAGTATTTGGGCATTTTTGACGGCGATGCCTTCGACAATAACGGCGGAAATCAATTCTCGTTCGGCTATGCCATCCTCCCCTTTGTCGACCAAGGCGCCCTGTTTGAGCAATTCAACCCGGAACAAGTTGCTGCGCAAACAGATGAGACGAGTCCAGGTTCGGGGATTAGCAATGTCGTATTGTGCCGCACCGTGCTTCCGTTCTTCAGTTGTCCGTCGGACGCCAAGCCGACCGTTCGAAACGATGCCGGTATTCGCCCATCGGCAACGAGCAGCTATCAGGGAGCCGGCGGGTCCTACAACGGATGGCCGGGGCACCGGGCCGGGACGGTCAGCAATCAAATGCGATGGCGCTGGAACGGCATGTTGACCCGTGATAATGCCGGCGGGCCGAAGAGCATGCGAGACATTTCCGACGGATCGAGCAACCAGATTCTGATTTCAGAAACCAAATGGGCCATGAACAACAACGGGTTAAGCCGTTCTCGCTGGTATGCGGCAACAGCTCGACGCAACTCACTGCAGGGCACACAAGGCGCGACAAACGCCCTGTGCGTGAGTGGCGAATGGGCCATGAATTGGACGCAACCGGAAGGTAATCGTCAGCCAATGCGAACGGCGGGAAGCTCCCACCTGGGTGGCGCTCACTTCCTGTTCTGCGATGGTTCCGTGAAGTTCGTGAGTGAATATATCGAGCATTCGTCGACAAGTTGGATCAATGTCCGCAGGGCGTATGACCGCGACAACAACGGCCAGCAGTACGGAACGTATCAGCGGCTTTGGTCGCGAAACGATTCCTACCCGGTGAATAACTTCTAAGAACGCCAATAGAGTCGTCAGATTGGTTGATTCGGACGGCGGTCTTTCGGCGTGAGAGTTGCCAGTTAAATCATCCAAGTGGTGTGCGACATCTGTGTAGGTGATTCACACTCGATAACCGCTCGAGATACGCCTTGCTGCTCTTATAGAGCAAGTGCCCTGTTGCCGAGGACAGGCCGGTCTGCCGAGACGCCGGAACAGAACTCGTCTGTCTTTCGCCCACCTCTGTCAAGGTGTGCTGCGGCCGAGATCGACTCGAAGGGATAGCGCACTGCGAGGTCGGGATGAAGGCGAATCAGTTGACCGGTCGAATTGCTAATATTCACGAGAAAAATGCATAATTTGTTTGCAATTTTCGGATTTCCCGAAAATGATACAGACTCACCATGGAAGCGATTGCTTTCATGGGCTTTCCCCACGCGTCCCCCGATGATATCTCCCCCCGCGCGTCTCTGATCACTTCCCCCGGACGGTAGGCAGTCCCC
>JANQRQ010000333.1 GCA_028284485.1 Planctomycetaceae bacterium
GGCAACCTCCCAACACGTTGGCACAAATAACAAAATAGCGATTCGTATCCAGCGCTTTGCCTGGTCCGACCAATCCGTCCCACCAACCCGGTTTTCGACTTTCCGGCGAGTGCCAACCGGCCACATGGGCATCGCCGGTCAGTGCATGGCAGACGAAGATCGCGTTATCCCGATTTTCGCTCAGCCGACCGTAGGTCTCGTATGCAATGGTGATAGGGCCAAGCTGACCAACAGCCCCTTCCAGTTGTAGTCCCTCTGGCGGCTCAAACAGAGTCACAGTCTGCGTCTCGACGATACCGACGGAGCTTTCGTCAGGCTGAAATGTTGGAGTTTCGGTTGCCATGGGCACGTTCGCCGTCGAGACGTCAATTCGTATTCGTTGGGTGCGTCGATTCGGTGAAGAGGGTCGGAGTTGTAATCCACGACCACGACACCGCTCAATCCCAGTATAGGACGCCGTCAGTGGAAATTCGAGATCGCCTCTTTCAGTGCGTCGACAATGCTCGTCATCCGCCTGGAAGGTCGACACGAGCCCCGAACGCTCAATGAGCCAACCGCAAGAACCGCTCGACGCGCGAGGCGACGATATCCAGACTTTGGTTCCAAAAGCTGCGTTCAGTCAAGTCGTATCCCATGGATCGGCGAACAGCCTCCTCTGACTCACATTGGCAGGTTGCCAACAAGAACTGCTGGTATTTCGAAGCGAATCCTGCACTTTCCTTACGAAATTCGGCCAGCATTCCCTGAGATAGCAGATAACCGAATGTGTAAGGGAAGTTATAAAAGGGCAATCCGCTGATGTAAAAGTGCAGTTTCGATATCCAAAAGCTCTCGTTCCAACCGTCTGAAGACAACGCGTCCAGGTAGGCCTCTTTTTGAGCCATCCGCATCATTTCCGATAGTCGATCGGGGGAAACTTCGCCGCTCTGACGCTCGCGGTGGAACTCATCTTCAAACAGGAATCGGGTGTGGATATTCATGAGAAACGCAATCGCGTCGCCCAGCATATTGTCGAGAAGACGTAATTCAGCGGCGGGCGAATCCGCAGCTTCCAAGAGATGCTCGCCCAGGACTGCCTCCGCAAAGGTCGATGCGGTTTCGGCCAGGCTCATTGGGTAGTCCTGCAACAAAACCGGTTCGTCACGAATGACCCACGAGTGATAGGCATGGCCCAATTCATGGGCCAACGTCGACATTCCATCCACCGTGCCGGTAAACGTCATGAAGATGCGAGACTGTTTACGCCCAGGAAATCCAGTACAAAAACCTCCCTGCCGTTTCCCGCTTCGGTCTTCTGCTTCAACCCAGTGATCGGCCAGGGCACGTCGGGCAAAGTCGCCAAGTTCTTCGTCAAAGGTTGTGAATGTTGTAATAATTCGATCGCACGCTTCTGCATAGGAGATATCGGCAGAGCCAACATCGGTCCCTGGCAGCGATAACGGAGCTTGTAAGTCGTACCATGCCAACTGCTCGAGCCCGAGCAGTTCCGCTTTCTTTTCGAAGTAAGGTAATAGAACCTGCTTTTGTTCGGCGATGGCCGACCACATGGTGTTCAATGTGTTACGTTGCATCCGATTGAACCGCAGCGGCGCATCCAAATGATCAGTCAGCCCGAGTCGACGGTAGCGTGTCAATCGTGTTCCAGAAATATGATTGAGCGCGTCCGCACAGCTATCGGCAACGCTTCTCCAGGCGTGGTCGGCGGCGTAAAAATTGTTCTCTCGGACTGAGCGTTCCGGCGAGTCGAATGTCACCTGCCCCGGTGATTTTTCGACCAGCTCTCCCTTTTCCATGACGCGAACTCGAAGCTCGCCCGATAGCCGATCGTAGGAACGGCCCCAGGCGTGAATTCCGTCGACGCCCAACTCTTCGTATAAGGCTTCCTCAGATTTGGGTAGCCGCAGTTGGGCGTTCCGTTGGCATTCTTGAAGAAAGAAGAGATTCGAGGAGAGTACCGCATCGGAATCTGAAAACTGCGACAGATCTGTTGCGGCGCTCTCTTTGACACCAAACTCAATATTTGTCCGAATTTGGCTGCGCAACGGGGCCAGCGCGGCCAATTCGGCTTCGTACTTCCGGTAGAGGGCATTTTCGGCATCGGCGGCGGCATGACAGCCGATGAACGATTCCAAATCCTCCGCCTGCGTGGTGACTCGTGAGTATTCGGTAAGGACGAGGGCCCACTTTTCCCGGTCCACAGACTCGTGGCCGATCGGTCGCAGCGAGTCTGATTGGTCCGCCAGTTCCCTGAGGTCCTGGCGAAAATTGGCTAACAACGTCGAGAATTCTTCCGAATCCGGGTGCGGTAGTAGCGTATCGAGTTCCCAGTTTTGCGTGTATTCGGCGACAGACACAGTCGATGACTCCCTATACTGGCGATGGCATTCTAATCGCTATGAGTACTGCGATCGGCGAACGCCGAATGTTTGTGATTCAATTCTTCTTCGATTCTCCAACGACCCATCAATCGCCAATCGTCGATCCCATTGCAATTGAAATGGACCTTATCGGTATAATGCCTCAGGTAGCAATTTGCTGCAATCAGCCACGCAATTGAAGCGAGGCAACTCAAAATCGGCAACGGACGCGATCTTGTAATGAATTCGAAGTTGACGCGACCCACGATCCTAATGTGTCCGCCTGACTATTACGGCATCGAGTATGAAATCAACCCCTGGATGAGCCGTAGTCGCCAAAGCGATCCTGAACAGTCTCGCGAACAATGGCACGCTTTACACTCGCGACTCCAAACTCTTGACGTCGATATTCGGCAGTTGACGCCGGTCCAGGGATTGCCCGATTTGGTGTTCACGGCTAACGCCGGGTTTGTCTTCCAGAACACCGTATTCCTATCGAGATTTCGGCATGAGGCTCGACAGGGCGAGACACCGGTGGATGCCGAATGGTTCAGCCAAGCGGGATTTCAGACTGTTGAAGTTCCCCCCGATTGGAGCTTTGAAGGGGCCGGTGACGCCCTCTTTTGCGGCGATACCCTGTTTGCGGGATACCTTATTCGCAGCGATGCCGGGGCCATGCAATGGCTCGCTGAGCGCATCGGTTGTCGGGTCATTCCTCTGCAGCTTGTCGACGACTACTACTACCACCTCGATACCTGTTTTTGTCCCGTGACGCCGACAACGGCCATTGTCTATTCGCCCGCGTTCGACGTTTACGCTCGGAAAGCGCTTGGCGAGCATATTCCCAATCTGATCGAGGTCGAAACCGAAGAAGCTCGAAGGTTTGCCTGTAATGCAGTCGTTGTTGGGCGGGATGTGGTCTTGAACGATGGTTGCCCACAACTCGAACGTGATCTCAACAGCCATGGATTTCGAACCCACGCCACACCGCTGGGGGAATTTATCAAGGCAGGTGGCAGCGCCAAATGCCTGACACTCCGCTTGGACGGTGAAGACGCCGCTGTTTGGCCTTAAGGTTGGCCATCGGGGTGAATCCATGACCGTTGGGGCGGGTCTTAAAACGTCCAAAGTCACAGAATCCTTGCCTTAGATGTTGTTTGGGGCAAGCCACCTTGGTTTTGATAGCTCCACTGCGAGATTGCAGGTCGGTTACCAATCCAGGCCCGATTCGGCAGCTGTCGCGATGCCTCCGATCAATTCTGAATTGCCAACGGCGGCTTCGGCGGTAGCGGGACTCACAGCCCGTTTTTCCGACGTGGTTTGCATCACAATGCCGAGACTGTTATTTACGGCCCAAAGTCCGATTCACTTGTGGCAAGGTGACCATGCCGATAGAATCGGGCACAACGTTCACGGCTCGTTTCGGGAACTGATTCATGGGGCTTGGAACCGCCAATTTCGCCTGTGAATAGGGAATGAGTCAGAATACGCAAGATCTGCCTGTCAAGTCACTTCCAACACATTAAAACTTGTCGGTGAAACCCGCAAATATGCTTGACAGCGTAGTGGTGAAGGTTCATGATCGACGTTGAATACCGCAGTTTTGTACGAAACTGCACTAATCGCGCACGTGCCGAATTCCTTCGCATCAGTTCTATCTGGCATCCGCGAATCGCGTGGCCCGGCTGGAACTGATAGCGAGTTTGCAGTCATTGTTCGTGATTCGCGGTCTACACAGCTTTGAGTTCTTGATCTAACTGTCTCAACGGAAGCAAAATATGAGTGGGCATCGTCGTTTGGATATCGAGGAAGTTGGCGACGTCACAATCGCGAGGTTCATTGATAAAAAGATCCTCGATGAGGGCAATATCCAAGTCATCGGCAACCAATTGTTTGGCCTGGTCGAGGATGACGGTCGTCAAAAGATTGTTCTCGATTTTTCCAACGTGGAGTATCTTTCTAGCGCCGCGTTAGGCAAGCTCATCACGATGGACAAGAAGGTGAAGGCGGCAAAAGGAAAGTTGCGATTGTGCAGCGTTCGCCCCGACATCTACGAGGTGTTCGCTATCACCAAGTTGAACAAACTGTTCAACATGTTCGACAACCAAGAGGAAGCTCTCGAGGGGTTTTAGCGAAAAGACACTGTTCCGTTGTCTGTGTCTGGTCGTTGCTACCTGAACGAGTCGAATCGGGAGTTGTGACAGCCACAAAAAACGGAAGGCCACTTTCCTACGCCTTGCTGGCACTTCAGCGTTTCACACTTCCGAAACTATGGCGAATATCGAAGAATTTGAGGAAATCATCCCCAGCGATACTGCCGCTGGCCGCGAAGTGCAAGAGCGCATCATTGAAAGCCTCGAGCGACGCGATTTCGCAATGCGCGATGTCTTCGGTGTTCGTTTGGCCCTTGAAGAAGCTTTGGTGAATGCCATCAAGCACGGCAATCGGATGGACCCCGATAAGACTGTCCGTGTGAACTGGCAGGTTTGCGAAACCAAGGTTCGCATTGTGATCGAGGATCAGGGCGAAGGGTTCGACGTCAACGACGTCCCCGATCCGACCGAAGACGAAAACCTTGAAAAACCGGGTGGCCGCGGAATTATGCTCATGCGATCGTTTATGAATCTCATTGAGTACAACGATTCGGGCAATTGCCTCACGCTCGAAAAAGTCCGCGAATCTGCCGACGACTCCGACGACTAGATCGGTTGACTTGTTCTTGTAGGCGTTTCTGGCTCCTGGGAGTCGGCTATCGTGGAACAAAACGCGATTGTCACGGCCACAAGTCAGCGTATTACGCTGTAATCGCCTAGCCGTATCAGCGCCCCCATGTCGTCGCATATCTTTGCCGACTGCCGGTCCCGTCAGTCGATATTCGATGCCCCCCTCAATTCTCCGCGCCGATTGCAGCGTCGGTTGCTAAAGCGGTTGACCTTTACTTGTGAGCGTCTCTGAATCGTGGGATCCATCTGTCTTAGCACAAAACGCGATTGCCATCGGCACACACTGGCTCGCGGATGTTCGTAGTGAATAGGTAATTGAAGTCAAAGGAAACCGACTCTTCGTCGGGCCAAGAATTCGTCAGGATTGCGAAACCGGTTCCCGTCTCAAACTTATACATTGCCGGTTCGGAGATTGATCGTTCCCATCGAAAGACAGACGGCAAACATTTCCTAATGCTGTATCTTCCCGCCGATGAAACTCGGGTTCCAGAAGTACGGCGAGTCGTACTTCGCCAACTTGTCGCTGGGCCTCGATGGCGTTTCGCGGCTGAGTACATTTCAGGGTGCCCAAGTTGTCCAGGCACGGTTTTCCCAGCAGGATGGGGCAGTTGGGTCGACCGGCCAGAGTCTTGTTTGTGTGGGAGTCATTCCGGGTGGATTTCTCCTGCGAGCAGACTTGCCTTCAAATTCACAATTCATTATGTTTCCTCACGTTAGATAGGCCCTCGAACGTCCGTGTGCCTCCCGTCTGTGGGGCGGGGATTGTTGTCACCGGTATTGAGAGGATTTACAATCTAGCGCTTTGTCAAAGCAACTAATTTGGGTTGCGTTTTACATGACTCTCTCCCTACAAATTGTTTAACCGTAGGGCTAGAGTTTGACGCACCACAAGTGAATTCGGGCCGGTGGGCTTGTCAGTTCGTTGAGTTCAGGCTCTGCGAAGTAAGCATTCCGGCAGCCATTGATCCCCGATAGCTCAATTGGTAGAGCGAGCGGCTGTTAACCGCTAGGTTCTTGGTTCGAGTCCAAGTCGGGGAGCCTTAAAATCGGGAGCGAAATTTCGCGGCCCGTTGGTTAACTGAGAACGCCGAGCGCGAGAGCGCCCGGCGATTTTCATGCGCTGCCGCAAATCTCTAAGCCGTCAAAGTATTTGTGACTTCGTCGCTCGCACGGTCGGCCATCTCAAAAACTCTCTGTTTCGAAACGGAACACGGGGGGCCGTATCGGAATGTCACTTTCCGCCACGAGGGCCCGTTGGGAACGGCCCAAAACTCACAAACTCTCTGGTTAGCACCCCGCGCTCGGTCCATAGTCGTAGTCTAATTTCCGACGAAAATATTTGGGAAAGTGTTACGCGCCAATCAATTCCAAGGTCAGATGTGCGTCGCCATCAAATAGAAACCAATCAGCCGTGGACGTCTCTCCCGTTCGAGTCGTTAAGGATCGGGCTTTGCCATGGTCAACTTCAATCCGACTGACTTCGGTAGACAGCATTGAACGGCAGCCCGGCTCTTCCCTGAGCTTGCGAAGCAACGACCTCATCACATGCATGAAACTCTGAGCAGGGTAGTAAGCGCGCTGGTCGTAACTGCCGACCCCAGCGGCATGAACGACCAATGAAAGATCCCGCGGCGGCGCCCAAAAAAATGGCGTTCTAGCCCGCCAATATCATTCGCAACTCCCATGCCGTAGAGCAGCCATGCAGAGTATGACCGAACTGATAGGCGGGTGACAAAATGCTTGGTCGAATCCGTCAACAATCGTGCGTAACCGTACATTCTACTTTTGCCCCGGAGTTGCGAAATCCGTGCTCCTGGGGTTTTGTCATGCGCAGTGGGGAGAGACCGACGGAAATCAGGCGCAGCATCGCGTGTGATGGCATTGTTGTAATTTACGGGGCTGCATCCCAGAGCCAAGTTTGGGCAGTCACGTCGATCGTGTTACCCTGTGAAAAACCAGGCGGTGGGTTGGAAAAAAACTGCGAATCGTAGGTGACCGTCAGTGTCTCGCCAGAGGTCACATTGAGTTGATTACCGGCCACCAGTACGCCGTCGATGACGGTATCGCCGTTCTTGACTCCCGCGTTGCCGGAGACGTAAACAAGACCTTTGATCTGGCTAGGGTAGGTATCCACCGTATCACTGTCGGTCGATCCCTGGTAAGGCGAGCCAGGCGGGTTGAAGTTAACTCCGCGATCTACTTCAGACAGCCCATCCGTCGTGAGCCGAAATTCGATACCCCCTTGCACGAGGAGGGCGGGGTAATTGGAAATGGCGGGCTCCCAACTCATGCCATCTTCAATATCTGACAGGTGGTCAATGTCAAGTAATACGAGCGTGCCAATAATACGGGCACACTTGATGCGTAACTGCCCACCCTTACAGTCGATGATGTAGATCCCCTCGGGATTCCGGTCGCCATAGGGATTACTGTTGGGGCTCAGCACGACATCCGAGAGGAGTTGTGCTGGTCCGGCCTTGGGGAGTGCGCTATATTCGATGTAGGTGCCATTGCTGATGTAGTAGTCAAACACCGAGGCGTTTGGTACGGCGCGTGCCGAGACGGGACTGACCGTCGTGCCGTTGTAGGTCCCAGATCCCGAGATCGTCCCCACCGCCTCGACGTCCGAGTTGACGATTCCCCCACTGCTCACGCTCACGGACCCGTTGGAATGAATCGTTTGGTCGGTGCTGACGATCGAACTACTGGAAAACGAAGCGTCGCCGTTGCTGCAGACCGCAACTTCCAGACAGTTCATCGCACTGCCGGAGGTGGTGAACCCAAGACTTGATACCTGAACAGTATTCCCGACGCGTCCCACTCCTTTCAGCCGCAGCTTTGTATCACCATCGGTCAAGCTACCGTCACTGTCTTCCAATACCCAACTTAACGTTCCAATGGCGTTCGGGCCGAGCGATTGCGGCACGGTTTCGACTCCGCTCGTGTAGTTCGTTCGCCAGTTAGGATCGTTGGCGAGCACTCGCAAGGCCAGTTCAACAGCGCTCGCCGCATTGGTACGTGCAGAGAGAATATCGCTGTTGGTGACCGTTTGCTTGCGCTCAATCCGGACGATGGTGAGCCCCGCCAACCCGAGCAACGACGCGATCAAGGCCGTCGACATCACAGTGATGTAGAGGCTCATACCTCGGCGTGCGTGCGGGCCGAAACCCGGAATCGATGATCTGCAGGTCGTTTTCATGGCATCGTATACATATCGCTTCGCAGGACCACCTGTTGGACGAGGAGGTTTCCATTCAGCCGAATCGAGACCGTAATGCGCTTGACTCCCAAGTCGCTAACCTCCGGCGTGCCTGGGTTGGCAGGATTGACATATTCGACGGTTACGTCTCGTTGCCAGCCTGGCAGGTTGGGTAGAGCTGTTCCATCTCTGCCTTCGGGTGGGGCAGCGGTCCACAGATGGTAGTCATCGACGTCGTCGAACAAGGAACGATCTCCCGTCACTTCTCCGGTTTCTGGGCCGAATACGGGTGTGCCTTCATCCTGGTAGGCTTCGTTGATGATTTCGGCCGATAGCTGCTGGGCCAGTAGTAGGGCGCGTGCAGAATCACTTGTGCTCGATTGACCCCGAAGAGCGCCACCAAGGCATCTCATGCTGCCAACGAGGACCAGTCCGACAAGCAATGTCGAAATTACCACTTCGATGACGCTCAAACCGGCTCTTGAATTGTCACTTACCTTCTGCATGAGTGTGCTCGTATCAAAGAGGCGAGTTTCGCAAGAGGACGCCGGACTCGATCCAGGAACCTGGGTCACTTCCCACCTGCAGGCTGATGTTGGCATTCTGGTCGGTTGGCGGATTGATCCTCATCAGAGCATCGTCGACGTACAATTCCTGTATGCTTGAAACGCCGCAGACCTCCCAATACGCAGAAAGTAAGCTGCCGCTCCACGTTGGTGTCACCGTACCGGTAACCCATTTGAAATCGAGTTTGTCGATATTGAAGACATCGCTGGAGAACACCTGATCTCCCCCGCCGGAACTGACGACATGGAGCTGTACCTTGACACCGTAGGGTGACGAGGCCGACCATTTCGTGAGCCAGGCACCGATCTTGTACTGCGTGCCGTTGACAATTTGCGCTTTCACATCCTGCCGAACGCCGCTTTCGTCATTGGCCGTATTACGATAACAATAGAGGCTACTGGTTCCGGAATGTACCACAGTCGTTTCGCCAAGCATGGTGGCGTCGGGAATTGCTTCCCAATCGGTGGTCCCCGCTTCCATATCGGCGTTGCTCAAAAGGTTGGGAAACGGTGAGACCAGGTTGTGCTGAAAAGCGTAGACATCGTGGACGACCTTAGCCACTGTGCCGCCATTGTACTGTCGAGTCAGCGAACCGCCCGGTGTGCCAGACCAGGAATAGCGGATCGTCTCTGAAATAGAGTCTCCATCACGGTCTGGGACAGAAAACGTGATGCTGTTTGCGGAGACTTCGCCGAATGATTCTGCAAACTCGATATCAGCGAGCAGGTTGGTCACGGCTATATTGCCCTTAATCGCGGCCGCTGCGGGCGTGAGCGATGTGTCGCTCGCCTTGACTGCGATGAAGATCGTGGAGGACAGGCCGGCAATCAACACGCTAGCCGCCAGAAGTGCTGTGATCAATTCGATCAGGGTGTAGCCACGGCGACCCGTTTGGCGATGATTGAATCGTTTCATGGAATTGAGGCCAATCCCGTATCAGAATCGAGCGTGACCGTTTGCTGAAAGGAACCGGATTGGACGGTGATCGTGCCTCCGCTATCCGGTTGACCGTAGCGATCAAACTGAACATCGCTATCGCCGCCTAGCGCCGCTGACAGTAGGCCCGCATTGTACGGTTGCTCGCCTAAGTCAATGGCGTAGGCCTGACTCGGATGGTTGATATCATCCAAGCCGGGAATGCTGTAGCTGTTCGTGGCTGGAACAAACTGCACAGTCAGCGCAGCACTGCTCGAAACGGCGCGTTGTCGGGCCAATTCCAGGTCGGCCTTGACTCGTTGTGCAGCTGCATCCGCTCGATACCGATGGAGCGTGCCAGCCACCTTGGGCGCAGAGGCAGCGGCCAGAATCCCGATGATCAGAATGGTGATCACCAGTTCCAAAACCGTGAATCCACGCCGACGGTTTGTCTCGCACAGTCGTGTTCGAAATCGACTTTCCATAGCTGTAAGCCATCACATTTTCTGTCGCTGGAAAACCTCAATTGAAATGTAGTTTGCAGACCAAGTTGCCGCAGATGTTGCAAAAAGAAAACACATCGAACGGGCCACGCGATATGGGGTTGGGGTGATTATTCCGATTGTTCGGCCCACAGATTCCGAATCAACAGTCCGAAAGTCCGGCGCCCCGTCCCAACGTCAGCACGCGCCGTCGAGGATTTTCCCAGAATCGAGTATGCATCGAACGTCGGTGAAATCCCGCGGATGCGGACCTGCCACACCAAGCGACTACTGGTCCGGAAGCAACCCGAGCAGCGATGACGAAGAACGTGTCACCTTCAAGAACGCTTCCGTTTTGTAGGACGCGTCAACAACCGACTCATTCTGGCCGGCAACTAGCGGTGGCCGCGGAACGATTCTCACACGATCGCGGTAGGGGCGCAGAGTGGCAACAAAAGCAGGCTATCCGGCGCAAGAATTCCTACGGGACGATGCGATCATGCCTGGCAGGATACCCATTCGTCGATCCCTCATAAGGAACCTCAATGTGTGTTCTTTCAGGTTCCAATGGCATCTCCGAGATTTCATGCCAACCTTGGCCGTAAGGTTGGCCTTCATGTGGATAAAACGGAGGTGGAAGCCACATCGTTTCCTCACTGACGGCGGGCAAGTAGTACTCTAATGGCAGGGGATACGGCTCGAAGAGGTTGGGAACGGCATCTGGCAGACGGTCGAGGTGCAATCGCCTAGGGTTGCGCATCGCATCCGGTAATACGGGCTCTGGCCGTGGATTCCTAATTAGCGGCCCATTGAACAGGCGTGTCGTCGCACGATCGAATTGACTGTGATCGTGCGGCTCATAGTCCGGACCATACGGAACAATGCGGGGCACAAGGGCGATGACAATTTCTGTTCGTTCACGAACGACATTTCGTTGCTGAAACAGTTTGCCAACAAGCCACAAGTCGCCGAAAACCGGAATCTTGCTTTGACGATCAGTATCGTTTTCCTGAATCAGTCCGCCGATGACAATTCCGTGGCCATCAGGCAGCATGACAGTCGTATCGACCTCGGTTGTTTCTTCCTCAGGCAATCCCGTAATAAGATTAATTCGACCGCTCGAAACTTCCGGGCGAACAGTCATCAAAACTTGATTGTCGTCACTGATTTGCGGTGTGACCGTCAAAACAACGCCGACATCCAGAAAATCTACGTTCTCTACCGTTGCCGTTTGAGTCGTCGTCGTGACGAGATAGCCAAACCGCTCGCCAATCTGAATTCGGGCTTCCTGCCCATTGAGCACGAGTACTTTTGGTGACGCCAGAGTCTTGGCATCGGTTGTCATCTTGATGGCTTCAACAAGTGCGTCCAGGTCAGTGCCGTCAATTCCCAGGAAAAACGCGGGGCTGCTGGCGGGATTCGCAAATCCTGTGGTCGTCAACGTCACATCAGCACCAGCGACTTGCGCGATGTATTCGAAGTTCACTCCGTGACGTGTATCGTCTTCGAGATCGACCTGCAACAAGTGTGCTTCAATCAGCACTTGTCTCGGGGGCTGATCCGCTTGGCAGATGTATTGCTCGACGCGCAAGAGGTATTCTGGCAGGTCTTCCACGACTAACGTTTCGCGCGTTCTCTTTTTGTCGGTTGGTGTGGACTCCGTGACAAACGACTGTCCGACCGGCGAGAGTAATCCCACAACAACCTGTTGAACATCGGATGCCGCGACGAAATTCAGCGGAAACACCCGCATCTGTCGCCCTTGCACTTGGGGAGAGAGGTGTAGCTCTTTTGTAATGGGCGAAATAATGACGATGTTGTTATTCCGTGACCACGTCAGGCCCGCGACTGCAAGAATTGAGTTTAGGGCATTGTCCAAATCTACGTTGTTCAAGGTAACGGAGATTGGCACGTCGGTCGGCCCAGCCGAGATAATATTCAGACCGTGTTGCTGGGCTATGACATCAAGAACGGCGTTCAACGGGGCACCGCGCACGACCAATGATATTCGTCCGTTACGATTGGCAAATTCAATTTGTCCTTCCGGCGCAGGACCATGCAGCGGTACTCGGACCGTCCCGTCAGGACGAATCGCAGGGTGGCTGGAATCGTCCTCACCTAATTGACCTTCAGCGCTAGTCCACTGTAAGCGTTTGTTGTGATTTCCCGTTGAACTGCGCCGTGCACTCTGAGATGTTGCAAACTGCGTCGCTCCACGCGATTCCATCGTGTGATTTGCAGTTGCTGGCGAAGAACCGTTCAATGGCCGGATAGTACCCTGATCTCCGCGCGTGACCAAGTCCGAGAAATTCCCGCGCGAACTCTCTTTTTCCATTCGCAAATAATGCCCAATGCGAGTGTGCCCCGAAGTCTGGCTATAGACGGGACGGATCGGTGGCTGTGATTGAGTCTTCTCTGGGCGGATTTGGTCGCGTCCGCTCACAGACGAAGCGCGAGGACGTTGCGATTCTGGATAGTTCGATCTCGGCAGTCTCTTATTCTCGACCTGCGACGAATTCATAAATGCGTCCGGCTGACGCGATGGGAGCGTGCGGGATTTCTGCCCCTCAACAGTGCTGGAAGTGCGTCGTGTATCCGATCCGCTGTCGTTTGGTTTGCGACTTCTGCGGAAGAGGTTTCTAGGCCACTGGGTCAATGTCGTGAGTCTTTGCCTCAGACCTTTGGATTCCGTCGACGGATCCTGGGGCTGATTGCCGTCGCGAGTGCCACCTGAGGTTTGAGCCGAACTCGATTTCGGGTAGGACGGTTTCCGTGCCTTCAAAGGACTCCATTCCTGGGCAGCAAGATGGCAAGGCAGTTGGGAAAGCAACACAAACACCACCATAGCCATGGCTGTTTGGATGATTCTGATGCTTGTGGACTTGCCCGCGACTACCATTTTGTGGAAGCAATTCTGCAGTCGGATGGAGTTTGGCAGGGATCTGGATTGCGGCCAAGTCGTCTGAATCGGGGCACGACTCGGTGGTCAACCACACCATCGCCGCGTCTACGATCTTGCGTAACGGCAGACGCGCCTGTACGAGATCTATCGGTTAGAACGCTTTTTCGGCAACCGTAAACTCAATAACGGCAGTACCAAGCGGACAACCGGTACACATTCACGATGGCGATTTCTCGACAAGGGTCGTACCATTGCTTGGGCGCGTGCTACCAGGGTCTCGTTTGTTAATTTGGGTGGTATTTGTTGGTTGTGCCGGAATGAATCCACAAATATCGATTTAGTTTTCGGGAACTTGCAGCACTAGACCCTGCAAAGTGATTTCGACAATTCGGATTCCTTCTTCCAACTCTTCCCCGACATGAACGATCCGAGTGCCCAGCCTGGCTGCTGTTCCGTGCTCATCTTGAAACACCAGATCGATTTTTTCGCTGAGGATTTTTCGAACGACTTCCTCGATGCGACGGCGCTTTTGATCGACTTGGTCTTGTTTCACAATGGATTCGTTTGGCTCCGGTTTCAGGAGCGATCCCGATTCCTGAGGCAAGGCAAACGGATTATGTTCAAGAATGTCCCCCAATCCAATGGTTGCTAGTGTCTTTCGCCGGCGTTCAAATGTGGGGTCCACCGTTGCTTGCGGAACGGAATCCTTCGAGGTCGACGTGGCATCAGAATCAATTTCTGTGCCCGTTGAATCGTTCGATGCAATCTCATCCCCGTTCGATGACCAGTGCAGAGTTCCAGCAAGAACCGCCAGGAGGATAGGAATTAGTGCGATACGTGCCGGTTGTTGGATTGCTCGGAGTGATTCTTTGATTTCAGCCATGTTCGATAACTTTTTTGTTTCTTGTCCATTTATCCAGCGGCGAAAAATACACACGCAAAACCAAGACGAAAGGATAATGCTCGGAGACCGGCTCGCGCGCATTAATTGTTAAGGACTGAACTCGGTTCAAGCGGGAGAGTTGCCGGAGTTTGTCCAAGAAATGGCACAGTCCCGTATACTCCCCTTCTCCCACGACGTGAACCTCAAACTCATGGTGATAATCCTTCTCAATCATCCGCATGGGACGAAAATCCTGAATCTCGATTCCAGCTTGCTCGGCTGATTCTGCCAACAGTCCAAGGAAATCCGCTTGTTCCGCCGTCTCGGGAATGCGCGCGTTGAGATCGGTCAAAGATCTCTCGTTATCCGCAAGCGTCTTGCGTAGACGTGATCGCGTCTGTTGGATTTCGTCCTTAGACGACAGCAATGCGGCATTGTCGATCCAATTCCTCTCGACTTCGGCTGCCGAATTCGAAAGAGGTCGATAAACAAAGTAACCGAAGACGAGAACTGAAATCGCAGTTGCCGCCGCGCCGAGCACGTGCATTGTCCAAACGAAATGTTTCGCGGTCATCCTGAATCCACCTCAAGTTCAATTACAAAACGCATTCAACAACGAACTCTCTGGGCAATCGAGACGCGACCTCAGCTTCAGAGGATGATTTCAATTCGACTACGTCAAAACATCCGATATCGCGTAAAGAGACAATAAAACTCGAGACAGCCATGTCACTTGTCGCCGCTCCATTGAGGATCAGCCGAATCGTTGGGAGTTTCGAATCGTCCTGATCTTGATCCGTCCCGGCAATGGACGTGGTTTCAGTTCGTTCGAAGGTTAGATTTTCGATTCGGAGTTGACTGCTGACGTTTGTTGCACTTCGGCTGACAAGGCCGACCATTTGTAGTGGATCGTAGAGATCTTCAAGCTCGCCCAATAAGTATTGCTTCTTGCGAAGCTCGTCGATCCGAATCGCAAGCTGTTCATTTTCTTGCTGCAAGACCTTCAATGGCGCACACTTTTCGGTTTGACGCTCTAATTCACGCTGAGCCGCCCGCAAGCTGACAAACTTTTGGTATCCCACGCAAACTGAGGAAGTGCACGTAACCACCCAAATGACTGACCAGAGCAATAAGCTGCGACGGACAACCAAACGGCGCGAGAATTGGGTCGGTAGGAGATTAAGGTGCGTGTTCATTTTTCGAATCCTAACGCCGAAAGTGCAGCGGCAGGCCCGAGCAATGCAGCTTGAAACCCAGAAACAATGCCGTCGTCGAACACATCCGGCAATCCCCATGTTTCGACGTGCATGCCCAACCGGGAAGCGAGGACGGCCGACGAATTTCGCACAGCAGCTCCTCCCCCAAAGAGGATGAGTTTCTCAGGAGCACGTTTTTTGTTTCGGCCAACAACAAATGAAATCGTCTTTTGGATCTCGCTGGCGATTCTGCTGATTGTCTCTGATGCCATCGCGGAGATTAATTCTTGAATGCCCGACGTTTCCGAGTTGATTTTCGGCGAGGAAAGTCCGTAGTTTTCGAGTAGGGGAAAGCAATCGCGTGCCGTAAGGCTGGTTTCCCGACTGAGGGCCTCGATGATTTGGCTCATGCCGCAGTCGCGTAGACACCTTACGAAGACGGGGTGTCCATCGTCGACAACGACGAACATGGTCGATTTGTGTCCCCAATCAAGTGCGATGGTCGGCTGATTGGGAGCAGCTTGAGAACTCATTTGAATTGCCCGCGCCAAGGTGAACGGCAAAACATCGATAACCTCACATTCGAGTTTCGATTTGAGGAAGCTTCCCGCGATGCCGTCTACCAAAGATCGTGGTGTAGAAACAACCGTATACTGTCGCATACCGGTGTTTGCTAATGACTCGCCGGCATTTGATTCCCAGAACTCAAATTGCGTGTTGTCGATATCTTGATGATCGTTTGCGAGTTCTTGTGCGATCATATCTCTTTGCTCCGCATGGCTCCCAGCGGGCAAATCCAATTTGCGGTACTGCAGGAATGCAGCAGGTAGACTGCACGCCATTTTCGGACCGCAAAATGCGTCCGAACTCTGCAACAAGGGGCGGATGATTTGGAGCAAGGACCTCTGTAATCCCCCAGCGAGATCCGCGTTAGATTCTTCGGGCAAAGGAACGATACATCGTGCGGCAAGCCGCCATCCATTTCTCTCGCGTTGGACTTGTGCCAGTTTGACCGTCGCGACACCGATATCGACGCCGATCCACCCGATCTGTCGACTAGGAACAATGTCTTTGACTTTGAAGAGTGTTTTCGTCGTTACCATGATTTGTCCCCAGGAATCTCGGATTCAACAATCCGAAAACTCATATGACCCCGGCAAGAAATGTCCTTACAAAAATATTCCTAGGTTTTTCTTTTCAGTAATGTGTATGCAAAGCACCAACACAACGAATCGCTATTGCGACGACAAGGTTGAGAAATCCAGTAGTGGAACCATGATTGAAATGACGACAGTCGCGACAATCATCCCCAGCATCACAATGATAATCGGCTCGATGAGACGCGCCATTTCGCGGATCTGGCGATCACCATCGTCTTCATAGAACTCGCCGACAGTCTCCATTACCGTTCCGAGTTTTCCTGTCCTTTCGGCAGTAGACATCATTTCCCCGGCTCCTGGTGGAATGAACTCACAAAGATTCAACGCCGTCGCAATGCCACGACCATCAAGGACGTCGCACTCCAGCTTGTCGAATAGTTGACGAAAGAGAACATTCTGGACTGACGATCGGCAGAGCCGAATCGTATCCAGTAACGGGACACCATTTTGCAACATCGTGCCCATCAGTCGAAAAGTTCTTCCCGTCATTAACGGTTGCGTCGCATTTTTTATGAGCGCTGCGTTGAGAATCCAGCGGTCCCGAAGACGCCGGGCCGACGGACTTCTCGCATACTGGACGCCCCCGATTAATGCCACGAAAGTCAATCCGGCCAACAGCACGACGTTTTCACGAATGGCTTTCGCTGAATCGAGTAGAAATTGCGTAAACGGCGGCGCCGGCGCTCCCATGTCTTCAAACACCTGAGAGAATTGAGGGAGGACGAAGAAGACGAGTGCGCCGATCACGACCGAGGCCACCAGCATGATTATGACCGGATAGGCCATCACAGATCGTATTGTGGTTTTCAGTCGAATCTCGTTCCGGATAAGGGTCGCCAGGCGGTTGAGTACCTCAGGAACACGTCCCGACGCTTCTCCGGCCGCAATGCTGGAAATGTAGGCATCACCAAAAATATGGGAGAACTCCTTCATTGCCTCAGAAGGAGTTTGGCCGTCAGCGACCGAAGCATAGATCGCATCGAGTGCATCTTTCAGCGCCGGCTTGCGACATTGACGAGCCACATTCTGTAAGGCTTCTGCAAGGTCGATACCCGACCGCGTCATAATAGCGAGTTGTGAGGTAAACATGAGCACATCGAATTTTGTGATTCGTGTACTTCCAAACAGCGAATGTTTGCGTGCAATCGCGGTGCCGATGTTATGTGATTGTTCAACGAGCGTCAGCGCAAAAAGTCCCTGCTGGCGCAATTGTTGACGCGCTTCGGTCGTCGATTGCGCTTCCAAGAGCCCGGTAAGAATATCACCGGCCGCCGCTTTCGCCGTGTAATGGAAATGCATGGAACTATGAAACCTTCGTCAGAGATACGCTCAGCATGGCATTACTTTTGTCACTTACTTTCAACGGACACATGCAACGCGTAACACTTCGTCAACACTCGTTGTACCTTCAGTCGCGAGCCGTACACCTTCATCTAGTAATGTCGTTCCCCCGTTATCCCGATGCCATTGCCGAACTAAATCAACATTCGGTGCCCCCATAATCAGATCACGCAGACTTTCATCAGCCATGAGGACTTCGTAAATCCCAAGTCGCCCCTGATACCCGGTATCGAAGCATTCCGTGCAGCCCTCGCCGCATGAGAAATGCCTCCGTGACTCTTCCGGACATCCTAAGACTTCAAGGACCTCTGGGTTGGGAAAGTGCGTGGTTCGGCAGGCGGGACAGATCTTTCGCACCAACCGTTGGGCGACAACTCCGACGAGTGCCGCAGCAATCTTGTAGGATGCAACCCCCATGTCCAGCAGCCTTGTGATCGCACCGGCACTATCGTTTGTATGCAACGTGCTGAGGACAAGGTGACCCGTCAAAGCGGCCTGAATCGCGACCTCCGCAGTCTCGGCATCACGGATTTCGCCGATCATGATTACGTCGGGATCTTGCCGTAGAATCGACCGCAGTGCCGTCGGAAAGTTCAACGAAACCATCTTGTTGACATGAACTTGATTAATCAGCTCCAGCTGATATTCGACAGGATCTTCGACCGTCACGATATTGCGGTGAACCGTCTTAATTAATTCAATCGCGGAGTAAAGAGTGGTCGTCTTTCCGCTGCCGGTCGGTCCGGTCACAAGCATCAACCCATAAGGCCGGGCCAACATCTGTTTCATCGGATTGAGCAAACGATGCGGGATTCCCAATTCGTCCAAATTGAAGGTAATGTTGCGCCGGTCCAGAACTCGCAGAACGACTTTCTCCCCAAGTACGGTCGGTAACGTCGAAATCCGCAAGTCGATCTCATTCTTGTCAGCCACGACGTGCAGGCCGCCGTCCTGGGGTACTCGTTGTTCTGCGACATCCATTTTTGCCATAACTTTCAATCGCGACGCGATGGCCGCATGAAAGTCACGACGAGGGCGCAGCACCTCTCGCAGCTGTCCGTCAATGCGAAAACGGATAATCGTATGTTTTCGGCCCGGCTCGATATGAACGTCGCTGGCTCGTTGTCGAACCGCATGGACGATGATGTAATTCACAAGGTTGACAATCGGACTCCCGTCGGCCATCGATCTGACTTCTTGCAGGTCGATGTGCATTGCCTCGGAGTTCAGCTCGACAGCACCCTGTTCAATATCGGCCGTAACGGAATCAACTTCGAAATTCTCTTCGTAACAGCGCGGTAACATTCGCGCGATGGCCGACTTGAGACACAAGATCGGTGTTACCCGAAATCGGCTTATGCGTTCGAGTTCATCCAAAAGTTGCAGATTGTCCGGCTCGGCCATGGCCACAAACAGGGTCTCGCGCACTTTGAACAACGGAAGTGCATTGAGTGACTCAGCAGTTTGACGCGGGATAAGCGGCAGCACTTGCGGGTCGACAACACCGTCACGAAGCCTCACGGACGGGGTACCAAGTTGCCTCTCGACAAAGGGAAGGAGTTGGTCTTCTTCAACAAACCCGAGTTCGACCAACGTTTCGCCCATGCGCAACTTTTTAACGCTTTGCTCGCGTAGGGCCGCTTCTAACTCATTCGAGGTCAGGATCCCGGCGCGAACAAGTTGGTCGCCCAATGGCATTGGTGCGGCCGTTTCAAGGTTATCCTTGCCGTCTACGCCGGCTGACATCTCGAATGCGTCTAGAATTGCGGAAGTCATTGCGCAAAACTCCCGACAGCAGAGACGGAATCCTCGAAGATCTCGAACTGCTGTTCAACTCCGGTGATGCGCAAAATGTCGCCACAAAGGTGATTGGGGTTGGCAAGCTTCACCAAACCTCCACGTTTGAGGCACCGCTCACGCAGGTCAAGCAATAACTCAAGGCCGGAACTATCGATCAGTGGAACTTGGGACAAGTCAACGACAATCCTCGTTTGTCCGTGTTGCTCGCATTCTTTCAGAATCTCTTCGACCTCGGCAACATGCTCGAGATTCAGTGACTCGTTACCTTCGATGACGTTGACCGCCCCATGCGTCCTGAAAGTAAACATGTTTATGCACCCTGCTGATTCGGTAGAGTCATCGTGAATGTGCTGCCATTATCTAATACGCTCTCGACTTCGATGCTTCCGCCGTGTAGCCGCGACACTTCATTGACAAAAGTCAGCCCCAGCCCGCTGCCGGTGATGGCTCGCACGCGGCCGTCTTCACTGCGGAAAAACCGGTCGAACAGTTTTGGCAATTCGTCTTGGGAGATTCCAATGCCGGAATCTTCGACTTGGAATTGCAGTTGGTCGCTGTCTTGTTCGATCGAGAACCTCACAGTTCCGCCATCGGGAGTGTACTTCGCCGCATTGCCCAACAGGTTCACCAATGCCGCAGAGACTTTGTCTTTGTCGATGGTCAGTTTTGGAAGCTTGGGGGGAATTCGTGTTTCGAATTCGATATCCTTTTGATTGAGTTGCGGACGCACTTTTTCGAGAACATCATTGACCAACCGCTCCAGGTCTGTTTCGCTGAACTTCAACGACATGGCACCGGATTCCATGCGGCTGACATCCAGTAGTTCGTCGATAAATCGGGACAGTCGTGTTGCCTCAGAGTTGATGATATTGCAGAACTCTTTGTGCTCTTCGATATCGAGATCGTCCGTCAACTCCAACGTTTCGGCGAATGCCTTGATGTTCGTCAGCGGCGTGCGCAGTTCATGGGTCACGGTCTGAACAAACTCGGTACGCATTTGTTCAGCGAGCTTTTGTTGAGTGACATCCCGAACAACCCATAGGTGACGCTGTGCGTCATGGCCCGCTTCCTGTAAGGGATAACGGGCGACTGACAACACGGCTTGCAGATTCGCGAAATCCCGTGTTAACCCAAATGAGACTGGACGGCACGTGTGACTTAACTTCGCAGCAATCTCCGGGGCATTGTCGGCACTCTTCCAGTCCAATAGCGAAGCGATGTCAAGATCGGTCGCTTCAACATCGGAGCCCACACCCAAAAGTGCGCGCAGCGCATTGTTCATTATCATCAGGGAGCCGTCCTCCGATGACACGCCGATGCCATCAGGCAAGATATTCAGAATTGATAACGGACCCTGGCACGCAGATTGCGAAATCGCCTCGCCAACACGTTTCTCCAAAGTCTCGAGAGACCTCGCTGCGTCGAGCCGATTCAGCATGCGATTCCACGATGTCGATAAGGCATCATGTTCTGGAATTCGGTTGATATCGCTTAAACCGGAATTTGCTGAGTCAGCAATCTGTAGCAATTGATGTTCAATCGCGACGTTTGACGAAATCCTTCGACGCAACAACGTGGATGTGGCGACCAATCCGAACAACGCAATCGCAACGGCAAAATAACCCAGCAGTCTTACATCGGTGCTCAATTGCGGCCAAGATATGGCCAGAATTGCAATTATGGCCGTAACTCCGCAAATCAGAAAATATGCAGAAACCTGGCTTCTCAGCGTTTGTTGACTTTGTTTTATGAACATCTTGATTTCGTCGATGTAACCCGGATTATCGAAGACGCAACTCGCTGCTTGGTACGTAACGCTGGCTCTCGGCGATGATTCCCCGTTTACTTGGACCAAGAGCGGCGCCAAAACCTACTGCCGCCGAGCAAGCCCAGCCGAATACGAGTTCACGTTGAAGTGACTGCCTGGGAAAGTCGGATTTCGCGCAGCAGGAATCACTTCACGGCAATCGATCATGTCATCGATAAAACTCGGCGGATCCGACTCATAGGCGATCACGAACTGGCAAGGGATCGACAGGCTGCCGAACCCTTGGTTCCCGATCATTAAGTCAGCCAACGCGATGTTTCGATGATCACAACACAACTGGACATTTACAGTGTTGCCCGATTCACAAATCGGGATGTAACACCCGTTACCAGGCAATGCCGCTTGCGTGGTTTACCACGAATTCGCCAGTTGTCTGGTTATAGGCCCAGCCTTCACCGGAGCCCCCAACAACGATGGGATCAACAGTGGATACGAACACGTTCGCATTGGTGTTGCCCACTTGGCATGTCGGGAACGGGCCGCGGAGGTATGGTTTCAGGTTTGTGGCCAAGGCGGCACCAGTCGGATAAGAACCGGCCTGCGAGCGATACAATTCAATGGCGTCACGAACGACAGCCAGTGACTGCTTTGTACTAGAGTCGCGAGCGTCGCTCGCCGTATCGAAAATCTTTGGCCCTGCGATTGCCGCGATAATTCCGAGAATCAATACGACCACCACTAATTCAATTAATGTGAAACCGCGTCGTTTGGTTTGCTTCGCGTATACATTGTATGCGTCCATTGTATTCTTCCTCGTATTTACAATCTGCTTGAGGTGAAAGGGCTCCAGCCGTGTTCACAATTCGAATCGGCTCATTCCGGTTATTAAACCGTTTGAGCCGGGTTGGAACGCCAATTCGGAGTTACAAACGTAGTTCAAAAACAACATGTTGCCAAATCACATTCCGATTTGTGATTCGCATCTGTTTACGAGCGATCCATTAGTCGCCAGTTTGCGAGTTGGTATTTTGCGCCAACGTCTTTGTCCGTAAAGAATTTCGTTCCGCATTTGATCTCAGCGTTCCTAGCCCACCCGAAACCAAGGGGGAATCGTGTGAGACCGATTGTGCCACATGTAACCGGTTATCCAATTCCGGCGATCATTCGCGACATTCGCGTTTCACGAGCGATTCAGCTTTCGACAGCATTGTCCATTGGTTCAACAACTCGATACCCGGTTGTTACACCATGATTGCAGTGGTGCGGGACTTCGACGTTCCCGATGAATTGCAGTGACATTGAGTCCGTTGGTCGGCCGTCAACGAGAAATCCAGCAAAGCGACTATGTTGGAGTTCGCACGATTGGCGTTGCGGGTTCGGTCGCTGCGCGCATGTTGCCGATTCGCAACGACTGTTGAACATTGGAAACACAGGCCAGCGTCGCCCGGAAGGCAATTCTGCGTTCATTAGAGATCGGCAACTCTCTACATTGTCGTGGGTTACTACAAATAACACGCCATCCGCGTCGTGAATCGGTATGTTGTGTGCGTTGTTCCATCAGAGAAGAATCCCCTTCGTCTCTGAGGACACAGACCCCATGGCGCGATCTGCGAAAAACCTCATTCTGCTCGTCGTCATTTCAGGAATAATGGACGCTTACTGCACTCGAGTGGTGGCGGCGGAATGGGTGAGTGCTCTTTTGTACGATGGCCGAGTGATTTCCGGCGACCTTGACGCTGCGACAAACGAGGCGGACCTCTGGTTACGGAGTTCCGCGCCGGCGATTTTGCTCAGGAGCGCATTTCCCTGGAATTCGATTCAGGTTGTCTGGCGAGGCGATACTCAATTAACTCCCGAGCAGACGCGCCAACTTGCCGCATCTCTGACGGCTGAAACCAGTATTCAGGTCGGTGCGGAAGGCATGCCCGAAAGCGAGTTGACGGCTCCGCCACCTCTATTGCCACCCGAGCCAAACAACGTTATCCCGGAAATGCCACATCGTGTCGGTTCGATTCAAATCGAAGCGATTCTCGAAAACTGGGATCATGACCCAGAAGATGACGGTTTGCTGATTCATGTCATAGCATTGACTCCCGACGGGATACGCATTCCAGTGCGGGGTCGACTCAACGTTGTTCTCTATGGCCTAGCCAGACAGGGGGCTAACTGGAAAAAGGCATTTCCCGAACTCGGGCGGTGGTCGTTCTCCACTGAACGCGACGATTTTGGTGCTGAAGGCGCAGTCTACCAATTGCCGTTTCGCAATTTTCGTCCCGAGAAAGACCTTAACGTGGCCTCCTTTGGCCTGCTCAAGGCGAGACTAGACGTCGCTGGGCAAGGAACGTTTGATGCGACATTCGACGATGTGCGGCTGCGTCGGTTCAGTATGTATCGCGATCAATTGCAGTTCCAATTCGGGGAGCGGGAACTACCGAACGGTATTTCCGTAGAACGAACGCCGTATATTAATGAGTCTTTGTCGCGAAAACCCTAGAGCAACTCACACTTTGCTGTCCCCGAATCCGGTTCGCGGGATTCCGCAATAGGGTGCAAAACGAGGATGTCGTGGGAAGGGGCAGCGCTACAACCGATAGCTAGCGACAGCCGCCCACGATTTCCCAAGCTCGGTGGAAGTCCTGGAGCAACCCATCGCGAGCATCCTTAGCGGAAGAGATGACCCACCGGAATTGCCGAAGTACGGATTTCCGCGAGTGGCATCACCACGCTGTTCGTAGAATCGCAATATTGAACGGACGCAGAGGTGCTTCGAAAGCATGAAAGTGATGGCGCTCGGCGCCTAAACAGCTCGGCCGGACCTCCAACGCAAGACTGTTCACCCAGCAGCGACGGATTCGAACGGTGAACAAAAATTGCTGTGAGTCAGCACTCAATTTTCGTTTTGCGTCAACCAACGATCGACAGATTCAGTGAGCGTTGCTTTCGATTTTTCCTTATCGAAATCAACTTCTAAATCGCGAGACCAAGCTCTACCAACAGCCTCGGCCATTCTGTCGCGCGCGACATTGTTCGAAGAGGGTTGTGTACGGGGAGCCTTAAAATCGGGAGCGAAATTTCGCGGCCCGTTCGTTAACTGAGAACGCCGAGCGTGAGAGCGCCCGGCGTTTTTCGTGCGCCGGCGATTCATGATTCTTGCGGCGTACTGAATATGGTCGAAGACCCCGATTAACATCGCCTCTTCGGCGCGTCCCAATCCAATGCGGCACTGGAATGCTTTCGCAATTGACGGCAAATCGTGGCCGCTCACTCTAGCCTTGTTGGGCGTCGAGTTCTGATAGTTCCACCCAGGTTTCGCGCTGAGCAGACAGCGCGGCCGCATCCGTGAAGATCTGGACGCGCCAGCCATCTTCAAGCCCCGGGTACTCCAAAGCGTTGCCGGTTTGTTGTGCTCGAATGGCCGGAAAGACGAAATTTGCAAATCGGCTTCCGAATTGAGACGGCGGCACGTTTTCAACCTCCATGTCTTGACCAGTCCTGGCCAGCGAGAGCCGTCCGTTGATGCGATCGACACCCAGCGATGCTTCCGTCCCATGCAATTCCAACTCAGAGGCAAGCCCCTTTCTCAGTACGGGCGCATGAGAAAGAATCAAAGCGCCAACTGCGCCGTTCGTAAACTCCCAGGCGATGCTGGCATAATCGTAGGCCGTTCCCTGACGTGTTCTTGGACTGTCACTCGCTTCGTGGGCCTTTCCCCAATCGAGTGCTTCGTTCAAGTCGATTGCCCCCAGGTCGGGTTTGGCCGGGCTGATAACATCCGCGTGCGTCAGCACTCGCCGTGCTTCTTGGCCGATTATCCATCGGATGGTGTCGTAGGCATGAGAGCCAACGTCGGCAATGCTGCCTGCCGCTGAAAGGCTGGCATCGTCGCGCCATGTGAACGGAATAGCCGTTGGTCGCGGATTCTGCCAGCGGTAGATGACCGCCTGGATGTTCCCCAGCGTGCCGGCAGCTACGATCTCTCGCGCCCGGCGAAAGACGGCGACATACCGTGTCCAGTATGGAACAAAATGACCGAGGCCGGTATCGCGATACGCGGTCCACATTTCGTAGGCCTGTTGCGAGTTTACGCCGATGGGCTTCTCGCACAAGATGTGTTTCCGCTGCGCCGCACAGGCCATAACGGGTTCGTAGTGAAATGCGTCGGGAGTTGCCACGATGACAAAATTGACATCTGGATGGTCGACGACGTCACGCCAATCGTCTGAAAAGAAGTCGGCTTGGTCTTCGGCTGCGGCTGCTCTCAACCGATCCCGACGGCGAGCGCACAATGCGACAATCGTGGCGTCATCGGCCGCATCGCGAATCTCTTTTCGGTACGGAGTGCCGATGTAACCGGTTGCCCCAATGATTCCGACGTTGAATTGCATAGGAATATGACAGCAACGTTTTCATGCGTGCGAGACGGTCGATGCGATGTCAACGCCTGCCCAGAATAGGGTGAGGGCCGAAACGAATCAAGGAATTGGCGAACCATCGCCTGAACCCAGCTTTAGGTCGAGGTCGACTCTCGACGAGAAACCTCCGAAGATTTTGTTGATGGTATGGGCAAACTTCGTCAACAAACCACCGAAAACGATGTTCCTGATTTCAGGACCGTGCGGTCTTCGCGGCTGATTCAATCATGACTCGATTTCACCGATCACCTTCAAGTAGTGACGATCGAAAGCGGCGAGTGTGCTTTCCAAATTGGAATACGGTCCGGGTTTGTACGATTCCGACTGCACTCCCTGCTGAGTCAATTCACAAACGTGCCAGTCTTGGCGGTTCGTAACATCCCAGAAGTCGATCGCGTTTGTGGCGTCGAATCCATTGCGGTCGACGACTTCTTGAGGAAACAACCAATCGCAGATGATCCGGGTGGAGTTGCGACTCCGTCTTTCTATTCGGTGCGTCAACACGTAATCGGGATGTGGGCTGACGAACAGCGAAGGAAATAGTGTGTAGAAGAAGACCTTGTTTCGGGCCTCGTCCGAGAGCCGTGGAAAATGGTCACCGCAAAGCGCGCCGTCCGTAGATACCGTATCGTAAGCGTCAGACAGGATCATCGGGCCGCCCAGGAAGGGGCCTTCTGTGAAATCGTTCGATGCTGTCGTCACGGAAGTTATGGGGCTGAGTTGAGGATGCACGAGCGAGCAATGATAGCATTCGCTATAGTTCTGAAAGATGATCTTCCAATTTGCCCCAATGTCGTATGTCTTGCGATGGGCAGACACGAGATCTGCCAACTCCCATTCATCAAACCGGGAATAAATCGGCCCATAGGATTCTTCGAATGCCGGGCTCTCTCGGTCCAAGTTGATCAATACGAATCCCTGCCAGACGACACAGCGAACGGCACCAAGTGTGTAATCGTTCAGATCGAATCCTTCGACGCCGTCCATGTTGGGCGCGGTCTTCAGATTTCCTTGAAGGTCGTAAGTCCAAGCATGGTAAGGGCACGCTATTCTCGCCTTGAATCGGCCGCATGGCTCCTCTTGTATCCGGGTCCCCCGGTGGCGGCAAACATTGTAAAAACAATTGACCTGCATTCGGTCGTTACGGACGACGATGAAGCTCTCGCCGTCTATTTCATGCAGAAGGTAGTCTCCCACATTGGAGATATCCGAGGCGCGACCGACGCAGATCCATTCTTTACGAAAAATCTTTTGCGTCTCTTGTTCATAGAAGTTCGGCGACGAAAAGTACTTGCCGCAAAGTGACTTCGCTCCCATCGCTGATCTCGAACTATCCATGATTTACACCAGAGGTGACTCGACCCTAGCTAACGCAATTACCGCTAGTGGATTCGTCCAGCGGGGTGCCGGTTTTGGTTCCGCAAAGCAAAAAGACCACCACGAGGACCAGTATCCCCACGGCGATACCGGCGATCCAGTCGAGCCCGTACGCGACGGGAAGATAGCCACATAGAATCGCAATAGTAGCACCAACGATACTGTAAGGCATTTGCGTGCGAACATGTTGAATGAGATCGCATTGTGATGCACTCGAACTCAGAATCGTTGTGTCGGAGATCGGGGAACAGTGGTCGCCGAAAATGGCTCCATCGAGCACTGCGCCGAGGCTGATCATCGTGATGAGTCCGTACGAGCTTTGTTCGAGTTGGAATGCAACCGGTCCAACGATGGGAATGAGAATCGCCATCGTTCCCCAACTTGTCCCTGTTGTAAACGATGTCAAACAGGCAACCAAAAACACGAGGCAGGGCAGAAACGCGAGCGAGACGTTTTCGGTCAACAGCGCGACCAGAAAGTCATCGGCATGTAAGGCATCAGAGCAGTTTTTTAGAGACCATGCGAACGTCAATATCAAGCAGGGAATCAAACTCTTGGAAACCCCTTGCCGAAGACAATCTATCATTTGCGTCATGGGAAACTGCGCGAGCCAACGCGCACTGGTGATTGCCAGAAAAAGACCGAACAAAGCCGCAAAGTCAAAAATGAGGAGTGTATTTTCGGAATTCCCGATGACATCTCGCCAATAGACCCAACTCGAGGGCGATTCTCCTTCCTGAAGTTTTTGGAGACCGCCGCCGTCGATCCAGATGCCGACGACATGAAATAGAAGCAGCCCCGTCAGCGGGATTAGCGCGACCCACAGTGAGTATGGTTTGGCGATTGCTGATTGCTCAGACCGCAGATTCGGTGCGGCTGCCAATGCCCGATCTTCGGCGATCTTCATGGGACCAAAATCACGTCCCAAGAAAATGTGCAGGAAGACCAACGCCAAAATGAAGAGGCAGTAGAAGCGATACTGCAGCACGTCGAGGAAGATCGCATAGCCGGAATTCGCGATCCCCATTGTCTCCGCGGATTGGCCGAACAGAGTCACCTCGTACATGATCCATGTGCTGATCAAGGCGAGGCTGGCAATCGGCGCGCTCGTTGAGTCGACCAGAAAGGCGAGTTTCTCTCGACTGATTCGATAACGATCTGTCATGGGCCGCATTGCGGAACCGACGACCATTGCATTGGAGTAGTCATCAAAAAAATAGAGCACTCCCGCCGACGCTGTAGCAAACTGAGCTGACTTTCGTCCTTTGACAACCTTGTGGACACGGGCCAATATTCCATCGAAACCGCCGGCGTCTGAGATAATCAAAACCATGGCAAACATGGGTGGGACGAATAAGAGAATTTGAAGATTAGCCGGTTCCATGATCGCATCGCTCAGAAAACCGAGGGCCGCATACAATCCAGAACCCCAGGCATGACCGCTGGTCGGATTTGCTGGTACATGCAGGAGCAGGCCGCCCAGGCAGATCGCGAATGCCAAGCTGAACAAGATGCGGCGGGTGGCAAAGGCCAAACTGATGGCGGCGACAGGTGGAACAATGCCGTACCAAAGGCCATCATCGCCGGTGACTTGGCGTTGCTCGCCCCACCAATACGCAAGGGCACAGACGACAGCGAACGCTGCCACCCCTCCCGTCAAGCGCAGGATGGCTTTGAAAGAAGTCGACCGCTTTGTTGGGGAGTTCAGGTCAGTCTGATCGATTGGGGTTCGTCCTGGCATAGTTTCGCATCGAATCGAACGATGGCACGTCCATGGTGTGGGGCAAGTCTATTTGCGTGGCTTCAACATTTCCACCGCGGCATGTGGCCCAATTCGATTCCTTTCGCCCTCACGCGTGAAAGCTGCAATGCCACATCGCGAGACGTGCCGTAGTTGACGAAGCGTGGTAGGCTCTGCACTGTCCGAATCCCGTTGTCGTGCTTCGGGCACGAATAACCAATATCTGAGAGATCTAACGCGAAATCATGCGAACTACACGCGAGAATCTGCATAATGGCATTGTCGATCGTCCTCGTGTTCCGGATCGTCGAAGGGAGCAATCCTCCGGTGATTCTTAAACAGAATTCTTTTTGTTCATACAAGTGGAATTTATGACGAGCCGTTAAGCAACGGTTGCCGTTCAGTGGACCAAAACAAAGATTCACAATTGTGGGCATGCCGACGAACGAACTGCAGCTGATAACAATAGGCGACAAGATTCTCTGGAAACGAAAACGTGAGTCGACGGTCGTATAACCCGCATTCAAGAAAGGCCGCTTAGGAGTCACATCAATGATAGTCGTTAACCACCGAGTCAAATTCGATTGCATTTGTCTCGCAGTCTTCCTTGCCGCGTTGACTGTGTTCAACTCGACCGCTGCCGCGGATTCCAATTCGCCGAACATCGTTTTGATCTTCGTCGACGACATGGGGTACGGCGATTTGGCCTGTTATGGAAATAGCCAGATCAAGACACCCAACATCGATCGCTTGGCAGCCGAGGGGCAACGCTGGACCAGCTTCTATTCGTCGGGCGCAACATGCGTCCCGAGTCGCCGTGGGCTGATGACAGGTCGGCATCCCAATCTGATGGGGGATGAGCCACTTGTTCAAGTCCGCGATCGTTTGATGCCCGCCATGTTGAAACGCGCGGGTTATGTCACGGGAATCCTCGGCAAGTGGCATTTGGCCGGTTATCCCAAAGACTTTACGAAGACACCGATGCACCCACTCGAATGCGGTTTTGATACGCATTTCGGGACACCTGGTTCAAACGATGTGCCGGCTCCGCCGGGAACGAAACAAACGCGCGCCCTGTTCGACCGGACCGAGAAATTCACCTTTCCAGTTCCCTTGATCCGGGAACGAGAGATTGTTGAATTCCCTGCGAACCAGGAACTTTTCACCAAGCGGTACACCGAAGAGGCGGTCAAATGGATACACGCCAGAAAGGATGAGCGTTTCTTCCTGTACCTTGCCCACAACATGCCGCATGCGCCCGTGTTTGCTTCCCAAGAGTT
>JANQRQ010000346.1 GCA_028284485.1 Planctomycetaceae bacterium
TAGTCGCGACAACGTTCGGAGATGTCGAGATAGCCTGCACGGCAGGCTGCAGCCCCCGCCTGAATTAAGAATCGATCACGGCCGGGCAGTTGGTTCTTCTGCTGCGCAATTTTGGCGAGCTTGAGATAGGCGAGCATGGCTGTTTCGTAGTTGGCCATTGGACGCACCAATTTGTTCTGTATGCAAAATTGTGAAAACGGTGAGGATGGCCCGCGCTCACGATCGATGTCGGACGTCAAAACTCGATCCGTAACCCGTCATACGCCAAATCCACACCATCAGGCAATCTTGCATTCGTCGCTTCGTGTTCCAGCGAATGTGATATATGAGTGAAATACGATCTGCGAGGCTTCACGCGATCGATCACTTGTAACCCTTGTTCGATATTAAAGTGAGTCGGGTGTGGCGCATCACGCAAGCCATCCAAAACGAGAACATCCAGGCCTTCGAGCAGAGGCCAGCTTTCGTCTGGAATGTGACTAACGTCGGTACAATACGCGACATTGTTGATGCGAAAACCGAGAACCGGAAGCTTGCCGTGCATTAAACGAATCGGCTGGACTGTTATTCCCAACAGAGAAAACGGCTCAAGATCGATTGTGCGAAATTCCAGTTGCGGAATGGCACCGCGGTGAGAACTGGTCGGAGCTTGAAAGGCATAATTGAAAGAATGACGAATCTGCCGCTCAACGAGTTCTTCACAGTACAACGGGATCGCGCTGTCCAGCTTGAGTCCGCAAATTCTCAAATCGTCGAGGCCGAAAATATGGTCGGCATGACTATGGGTAAAAACTGCAGCATGAACAAGCGGTGCCTTTTCCCGAACTAGTTGCAGCCGCAGTTCCGGCGGTGTGTCGATGACAAACATACCCGCGGGCGCGAAAACGGCAACGCCAGTTCGCGTACGCTGATTGCGAGGATTCGACGACGTGCAAACCTCGCAATCGCATCCAATCATCGGGACCCCAACGCTCGTTCCAGTCCCTAAGAGAATCATCGTGTTTTCGGTCGTCGGTTTTGGCAATTCCATCTCGGTGTTTGCGAGTTTGTATTCCGTCGCTGGGAGCGCTTTCTGGCGGACTACAGCATAATAGGCTGACTTGTGGCCGTGGCAATCGCGTTTTGTTCTATGATAGTCAGCTCTCACGAGCCAGAAACGCCCACAAGAATAAGTAAACTGCCCTAAACCAGAAAACTACTCGGGAATGGTTGTCGGGCCCAATTCGAGATGTGCATCGACAAGCAACGAAAGCGCGAGTCCGCAGACACCCAATTTGAATGTCGCCAGTCTAACGCGTTTCGCCGCTACCGACGACTTGTTGGCACCTCAGTCTTGCAGGGAATCCGTCCAAAACCCGTGAGGAGCAGGGGCCGTTCCCTCGCAACATGAGGGTGGCGCGGTTTTTAACCACAAGTGCCTAATCACAGCGCATCCAATGGCTTCGGACTCACCGCCAAAGAAGCTCCGATTCGCATAAATCGCTGTGATATATCAGGTTACAAAATCAGTCTCAGAAGAGATCTCTTCTCGGCACGTCGTTTGCCGACTGAAGGCTGGCAAAGGAATGAGCTGGCGTCAAAGGAATCAGCAGTCGCGTCGATTTCCATTCGTTTTGATCCAATCAGACCGAAGGGTTGCAGCAATCGTGAAGCAAGGAACACCGAGTGCGCCCGGGCCCTAAAGGACGCTGATCGTCGTGTGCTGCAAGCATCGGAAAAACGAGCCTACAAACTCCCGTTTCAGGGTAGATCGGCTGGGAGTGTAGCCGAATTCGGCCTCGTGTGGCCGGCTTCGGACGAGCGCCTACGCTTCCGGTCGGCTACCCTTTTGTTTATGAATGGAAATCAGATTGACACTGATAATCTACCGCTGAACGATTCAGCGGCGAGGTCACTCGAGACACCGGCGATTGCCTCGGCGTCTGACTTCCATTTCCTGCTGCGATGCCGGTCCAAAGATGCCGTTACGAGTTTGCAGTTTCGAAAGCCGAAAAACTGATGAAATGCGATCGCTCATTGAGCGATTCGGCGGAACTGCAACGGTTGTTCCATCGATGCGTGAAGTTCCGTTGGAGGAAAACGCCGACGTCTTTTCTTTTGTCGAGCAACTATTCGCCGGTAGGATCGACATCGTCATTTTCATGACCGGTGTCGGCGCACGTGCGCTCTTGTCGGCCGTCGAGACTCGATTTGACCGCGAACCGTTCCTGGATGCACTGCGGTCGTGCTGCGTGATTGTTCGCGGCCCTAAACCGGTTACCGTTCTTCGCGAATGGAATGTTCCGATCAGTTATCGAGCCGCCGAACCAAATACCTGGCGGGAACTCGTTGCGGTTTTTGACGAGGAGTATCCCAGCCGGCACGGTTCGGCCGATGGATTGACTGTTGCCATCCAAGAATACGGCGTTCCCAGTGAGCGTCTTTACGAGGAACTGGAACGTCGAAGGCTATCGGTCGTACCGGTTCCTGTCTATCGCTGGGCCCTACCCGAAGATACCGAGCCGCTGCAAACCGCGATCAATGCCACTATCGCTGGCGAGTTTGATGTGCTGGTCTTTACGAGCGCCAATCAGTTGACAAATGTCTTGTCTGTCGCCGATGCCCAAAATGTTCGTCAGCAATGGTTGCAAGCGGCGCAGAACTGCATAATTGCATCGATTGGCCCAACGGCGACTGAACGAATCAAAGCCGAAGGGTTGCAGGTTGATATTGAACCGGAATACCCCAAGATGGGCCATCTGGTCCGAAGCCTGTTCTCATCATCGGCAGAGCAGGACTAGCCCCGTAGCCGAATCGGGATGACTCGTTCCGTGCGCGCACAACGCTTCTACTTCGCGTATTCGACAGATTTGGTTTCGCGGAGAACGGTCACCCGGATTTCACCAGGATAGGTCAACGATTGCTCGATAGCGGTTGCGATGTCCTTGCACAACTTGGCCGCTTCCCGATCATTCACCTCGCCGGAGTCGACAACGACGCGTACCTCACGACCGGCTTGAACGGCGTACGTCTGACGCACACCGGGAAAGCCACAGGCGAGTGCTTCGAGTTCCTCTAAGCGGCGAACGTATTTTTCCAACGTCTCCCGACGCGCCCCAGGCCGCGATGCAGAGACAGCGTCTGCGGCAGCGACCAAAACCGTGTAGATGTAATCTGTACGGATATCGTCGTGATGCCCGGCGGCAGCATGTACGACTTCGGCCGATTCACCGTACCGTTTGAGTAACTCCGCACCAACAGCCGGATGCCCACCTTCCATTTCGTGATCAGCCGCCTTGCCGATATCGTGCATGAATCCGCATCGCCGAGCCATTTGGGTATCAAGCCCGAACTGCTCTGCAATGAGGCTGGTCAAATAGGCGACTTCAATGGAATGCTTCAACACGTTTTGGCTGTAGCTCGTCCGAAAACTAAGTCGCCCCATCAGGTCGACAAGCTTTTCGTGCAGCCCCAATACACCCGCTTCCTGACAGGCTTCCTGCCCGAGCCGGCGAATGTGGTCGTCCATTTCCTTCTGAGTTTCTTCAACGACTTCTTCGATCCGCGTCGGGTGGATACGTCCGTCTTGAATCAGCTTTTCGAGGGCCAAGCGGCCTACTTCCCGCCGAACCTTATCGAACGCGGAAACGACAACCACTCCAGGGGTATCGTCGACGATAACATCGACGCCAGTCACTTTCTCGAATGCACGAATGTTGCGTCCCTCGCGGCCGATGATACGTCCCTTCATTTCGTCGTTGGGAATGTCGACCGTGGAAACGGTGGCCTCCGAGGTGTGATTCGAGGCACAACGCTGGACGGCCATGCCGAGAATTTCTCGCGCTAGCAATTCCTTCTTTTCGTTGAGTTCCGCTTCGTGTTTGAGAATAAGCGTCCCGGTTTCGTTCTTCAGCTGACGGTCCAACCGAGTCATGAGCATTTCGGTGGCCGCCTCTTTATCGAGACTGCTGATTTGATAGAGCTGCTCCTGCTCTTCTTTGAGAATTCGCTCCAATTCTTTTTCTTTAAGTCCGACCGACTTGGTCCGTTCAGCCAGTTTGGCTTGCGTGACTTGCAGCATTTTTTCCTTTTTGCGGAAGTCGTCTTGCTGCTCATCCAATTGCGACTCTCGCTTATCGAGGCGCTTTTCGTGCTCGCGCAGTTCTTCCTTGGTCTCGTTCAATTCCGATTCAAGGCGCTCTCGCCGTTTGAGCAATTCTTCTTTCGCTTCGAGTTCCTGAGTCTTTCGAAGGTTATCGGCCTCACGCTCGGCTTGACGCAGGATATCGTCGCGACGCTGGTACGCGGCTCCGCGAAGCATGCGGTCGATGAAAAAGCCGGCTCCCGAGCCGACAAGCAGAGCGACAACCCCGACGATTATGGACTCTGATGGCATACTGGTAGGTCCCTCCCGTCCCCACTTGAACGAGTCGAGACCCGCGTTCCACCAGCGTCAATTGCTTGCGGCGCGAGTTCGATCTTTTCACCGCGAGTGATCCTCAGGTCGATCCCTGAATCATTCGCAACTCAAAGATACTGGACCACTCTCCAGGAATTGAGAATCCCATCGACCGCGTCATTTCGCACAACACGTATCGCAAGTTCCTCATCCGAGCAAGACGCCAGTCAGCAGCCCATCGAGTCAGTGCAGGAAAATCCGGTCCGCTACCACCTCCGGTAGAAGGCGCGTTGCTCTGGTTCGACACGAGCGCGCGCCGGCACAAGCCGCTGCAAACAGCAGCGTGGACCCCATTTTTGTACGAAACCCGACTTCCGCGCCAAAAACGGCGGGTCCTCCCAGGTCCTGGTTTCGAGTTGCCGCCACTGGATCATGGTGAAAAAAACATGTCTCACCACTCCCACGGTCGCGAACAATCCGATGACCATCAGGACAATTAGAGGCAAAGTCTCGTCAAGAATGTGTTGCATCTTGGTTTCCCAAAAACACCGAAACTTTTAGCTACTCACTGAATGACCTCTCCAACAGCAATCTGCAGAGATCATCACCTTACCCGGTTTTTGGCCCAGCAGCTCCAAGGGGGCTATATTGGTCAAAGTCTCCGGTTTTAGAATCAGTGAATGCTGCCCCGAAGAGCCGCCAAATTCCGGCGGACTTGCGGGACAACCCGTAAGTGTATAGTACCAAAGCAAAATCGACGGTCAACCATGAAACGTCTGGTCGCGATATGTCCGCTTTTCTTGATGATCTCGCCAACGGCTTGAGTCGATTCCGATTTGAGCGCCCCAAGTTGCTAATCGCGGTTTCGGGCGGAGCCGACAGCATGGCGCTGTTGCACGGTCTGAATGCGCTACGGGAACAAAACGAATTGGAGCTGGCTGCCGCCCATTTCAACCATCAATTGCGGGGCGAAGAATCGGACCAAGACGCCCAATTTGTCGAGATTCAATGCCGCAATGCAGCCGTTCGCCTGTTCACAGCGTCGGCGGACGTTTCACAAACAGCCAATTGCCAGGGAAAAGGTCTCGAAGAAACCGCGCGACAATTGCGTTACGAATTCCTGGAGAAAACGGCCAACCAAGAAGAATGCGCCGCGATTGCTGTCGCCCATAACGCTGACGATCAGACCGAGACGATTTTGCACAATATTCTTCGCGGCACGGGAATTTCGGGATTGCGGGGCATCCCAGAATCTCGTCAGCTGGACTCAGGAGTTCAGGTGGTCCGGCCGATGCTGACAGTTTCACGCGAGCAAATCGAACAGTTCTTGATCGAGGAAAACATCCTATACCGGAACGATGCGTCCAACGCCGATGTCTCTTTCACGAGAAATCGAATTCGCCATACGCTGCTGCCGATGCTGCGAACGGAATTTAACCCACGTGTTGATGAAGCGATTCGCCGGCTGGGGACCCATGCCGACAATACTGAAGCGGTGATCTGTTCGATCGTGTCGGAGATTATCGACGCAGCGGTTTGCCAGCGTTCGACCGACAACGTGCAACTCGACATCGAGAAGCTCCGTAACCATCCACGGCACCTCGTTCGCCAGTGTTTCGTTCAGCTTTGGCGGGAACTCGGTTGGCCGGCTCAAAAGATGGGCTTTGAGCAATGGGACCGGCTGGCCGGCCTTGTTGAGTGTTCCGGCGTTGTGACCTTGCCGGACGAAATCGAAGCCGCACGCAGCGGTAATCTACTGGTTCTGCGACGTATTTTCTGAATCGGACGAATCTGCGGCCGCCGCATCCGGTTGGGCGGATTGAATTCTTCGTGGAAAACGGATTTCACAATGTGTACGATGTTGCACTCCGTTTTTCGTATCACGATGTCACGAGTTAGCACCGGTTTGGCCACTCATTCCAGAGTTGGCTTCCGGTCAAAATCTCTTCAACCAAACTTCGCCGGTCGACTGGTGATCCGATTTGATCGCGATCCTTTTTGGAATCTCGACCAGCGAGGGAACTGCATTTGAGCCAACACCACGAATTGGAGTGAACACCAAATGGCAGACGCCGAAAACACGACGTTCGAAGAAGAATCCCATAGCGGCAATGACATGCTGCTCTTCTGGGGCTGCTTTATTGCCCTGACTGCGACGGGATTCGGCTTTATTGGGCGAATGTTTCTGATCAATACGTGGGCTGCTGAGTTCAGTCTTGATCCTGCCCAAGCCGGACGGCTCGCAGGAATTGGGATCTGGCCGTTTGCCGTGAGTATTATCCTCTTCAGTCTCATCATTGACAAAATTGGATATAAGAAAGCGATGGTCGTCGCGTTCTTGGGCCATATCATCTGGGCAGTGATGGGCATCTCGGCATACTTCGTCAGTCAAGGCGGAAACCCAGAACTTGGATACCAGCTAGTGTTCTGGGGAAGTTTAATCCTTGCCCTTGGGAACGGATCGGTTGAGGCATTCATCAACCCGGTTGTTGCCACGATGTTCAACAAAGAGAAGACGAAATGGCTCAACATATTGCACGCTGCGTGGCCGGGCGGGCTGGTTGCAGCAGGACTGATTACAATCTTTATTGATGACGTACCGTGGTTTGTTAAGGTCGGACTTATTGCTATTCCGGCGCTATTGTATTTCTTCATGTTGATTGGTTGCACGTTCCCAAGTACGGAGCGCGAAACTGCCGGCGTCAGCTATCGCGAGATGCTTCAGGAATTTGGGATTCTTGGAGCCGTTGTCGTGAGCTTTCTAATGACGCTCCAACTGATGGATTTCTTCCCCGATGCGAACAAGCCGATGTTTATTGGCTTGGGGATCGCCATGGTCATTGCATTCGGTGCTTACACACAAACTCTTGGTAGAGGCCTGCTGTTCTTTCTCATCCTAATCATGATTCCGTTGGCTACCACAGAAATTGGGACCGACGGTTGGATCACAGGAATCATGGAGGGGGTTGTCACCTTTCACCCGGGATGGGTCCTTGTCTATACATCCGTGATCATGATGGTTCTTCGTTTTTATGCTGGTCCGATTGTCCACCGACTTTCACCACTCGGCCTTCTGAGCTTGAGTGCGCTGCTCGCCATTTTCGGATTGATTTGGCTATCAGCTGCTGTCGGCGCTGCGATGATTTTTGCTGCGGCCACGCTCTATGCACTCGGCAAGACGTTCTTTTGGCCAACCATGCTGGGTGTCGTTTCTGAACAAACGCCCAAAGGCGGTGCGCTCACACTGAACGCCATCAGCGGAATCGGAATGCTCGCCGTCGGGACTCTTGGGTTTCCGTACATCGGAGTGCTTCAAACTAAGGAACAGCAGCAGGCACTCGCAAATTCGCCAGAAGTTATAGAAACAATTCCCGCGCTTGTACAAGACGGCAAGTTTACAGCGGTGACTGACAAGGAAATCTACGAGATTCTCGTGTACCAAACGATTGACGAAGACGCTGTTGCGGAAACGATTGAATCCCTTCCTGAGGACGAGCAGGCAGCAGCAACTGAACTCGTCGAATCGACGATGCAGCAGAGCAATCAAAAAGCACTTGGAAAAATGGCTGTTTTCCCAGCAATCATGCTCGCGTGCTACCTTGTCCTCATCGGATACTTCAGGTCGAAGGGCGGATACAAGCCAATCGATCTTGAGGCGGAAGAAGAACTTGCCGCTGCTGCAGAATTCTAAAGGACTGCCGGGTCTGTTCAACCACCGAATAGCGTACGGCGGAATCGCTTGAAGGACGCTGTCGATTTCCAGGCGCGGTAAAAGGCGTACATTGTCCCGAGGAACAACAACACGTTCCAAAGGAAAAGCCAGAAACTGCTGCCGCCGGGAATCGCCCGGTCCTGTTGAATGCGGTTGAGCGCCACAGCGGTTTGAAATCGGACCGGCTGGCTGCTGTCGAATTTCTGCATGCGCATAAGTGTCGGAACGGCCGATTTGGCGGATGATCCGATTTCGCCCAAGGCCTGAACCGATGCCGCGCGCACCTGCGGTTCGGTCGATTCGAGCCCGGCCATCAATTCCTCAACAACATCGTCTACGGGATGTCCGATTTCGGCCAATGCTCGAGCGGCAACCGCTCGTACTTCGACATCTTCGTGATGATATGCTTCACGCCATAGCTCTCGCGACCGCTGCAGCGTCCCCGATGTGCCAGTCTCCGAGAGACTCCAATTCACCGAAATGACAAGCAACACCAACAACCCCAATGCCAGCACCAACGGAGAACGCAATACCGATACCGTATCGGCCGAGTCGCGGACTTCATCATGTGGCTGGGTGACCAACTGTTTGAGATGCGGTAACGTCCCGGCCTTGGTCGATTGCGTGATTTGATTCAGCGATTGCCCAACTTCGAGGGCTCCCGGTGGGCGATCGGCGGGATCTTTTTCCAGCAGGCTGGCAATTAAATTGTCCAGCATGGCAGGGCAGTCGAGCGCAATGGTCGCCACACGAGGAGGCACAACTTTGAGATGCTGATGCAATAGCTGAGCCGGACCGTTTCCCTCAAAGGGGGGGTGACCGCTGAGTAATTCAAATAAAACACAGCCGAACGCATACAGGTCGGTTTGAGGTGTTATCTCGCCACCGCGAATTTGTTCGGGTGCCATATAATGATACGAGCCAACCGTCATGCCATCGGAAGTCAGTTTTGGCTCTCCCGCGACGAGCATGATCCCGAAATCGGCAAGCTTCAATTGACCGGTTTTGGTCATTAAGAAATTGGCAGGCTTGATATCGCGATGGATGACTCCCTTCTCGTGAGCGAAGGCGAGCGCAGAACATATCTGCAATCCATACTCTATGACTCGCTCCCAAGGTAAGCTGCCACTCTTGGATAGCAAATCTTGCAGCGTGCCGCCCTCGACCAATTCCATGGCATAGAATTGTTGGGCGTCCTCGCAGACCCCCCCGAAGCAGTGCACGATATTGGGATGCTTGAGCGTCTTGAGCGTTTCCATTTCACGCTTGAAACGCGAGTAAATCATTTCGTCGGCGGAGATGTTGGCCGGCAGAAGTTTCACCGCCACTTGGCGATCGTTTTTGACGTACCGGGCCCGATAGACGACGCCCATACCCCCGTCGCCGATCTTTTCTTGCAGCTCAAACGGCCAAATCCACCGATTCGCAATTGCCGCTTTCATGAGTCCCAAACGCCATTGCGCCAAACGTTAGTTCGTGGGCGTTCCATCCGCGCTTGAATTTGCGACAGCCATATCCCACGAGCGAAATCCGGTTACACGAGTATCCACCAATCAAATCGCTTCGTTCGGCCCGCAATCTCTCCCATGCCCGCTATTCCATTCTACGCTGTCGAGGGCGAAATTGACTGGAAAATTGAGCAGCCGAATTAGATCGATTGAAAGATTCGCTCCGCGGCCCGCTCACCACTACGAATCGTGTCTGGGATTCCCACACCATGAAAGGCGTTTCCGGCCAGCGCCAGACGAGGCATTTCTTCGAGACATTGCTCGATCCGACCCACAATCTCGAGATGCCCCACATGGTACTGGGGCATCGCGTCCGCGTATCGCGACACCAGCGCAAAGTCAGCTTGTCTGGGAACGCCCAGTAACTCCTGAAGCTCTTCTGCCACGAGATCGAGCAGATCCTCGTCGGAACGATCGAGAAGCTCCGGCTGCATGGCCCCCCCGACGAATGTCCGCAATAAGACTCGACCATCCGGCGCTCGTCCGGCGAATTTGCGACTGGCAAACGACACAGCCAAGATCTTCCGGTTCTCAATTGCGGGGATAACTAAACCGAATGCATCGAGAGGATGCTGAATATCCTGCAAGCGATGCCCGGAAATGACAATCGCGCTCGACGCGTATTCGATCGACTTGAGTGCCTCGGCGAGCTTGTTTTCGATCGGCTCGACCAGAGAGGCCGCCCGGTAGGCAGGAAGCGCCACAATGACTCCATCGAATTCCGCTTTCGCACCACCGGAAATTTCGAATTGAAACGATCCATTCTCACCAAGCGACTCGATCGAATCGACACGTGAATCTGCTTCGAGCTGGACTTGGTCCGCCAGCTTATTGACCAGCGCCGTCGTCAATCCGACGAGACCATCGCGCAGTGTGGCAAAGAGACCGTAGCGAGCCCCACTTGATCCGTCGGAGTTGTCCGGGGCCTCGGTCTGTTGACGTCTCAATCCGCGAATGACGCTGCCGAATTGATGCTCGAATTCTTGAAACCGCGGCAATGTGGCAGCCAAGCTGAGTTTCTCCGGGTCGGACGTGTAAATTCCGCCGATCATCGGTTGAACGAGTCGCTCTAATGCTTCGCGCCCAAAACGACGTCGGGTGAATTCTGCCAAGCTTTCGTCGCCCAAACCGGTTTGGCGCGGGAGAAGATACTCGAGTCCGAGCCGCAGCTTTCCCCAGGGACTGAAAATCGGGGAGACGACAATCGGCCAAATCTTCGCCGGAGCCATGAGTTGAAAACCACCCGGCACGGGAACAGGCCGCCCCTTGCGCAGGACCAGAGAACGTCGAAACTCGGTCTCTGTCGGAATCAACTCTGCTCCGAGACCGAGCCGCTCACAAAGTGAAACCGCCCACGGTTTATTCGTGATGAAGGAATCCGCACCATACTCGACCAGATAGTCGTCGTGATGTTTCGTTTGAACGAGGCCGCCCCAATGGGAGGCTGCTTCGTAAATCGTAATCGAAACCGGATGCTGACGTTCCCGAGACAACTCCATCAAACGATGCGCGGCCGATAATCCCGCAAGCCCTCCGCCGATCACTGCGATACGGAAAGGGGAAGGGGACTTCGATGACGCCGTCTCAGTCATTGCAGAATTCATGGTTCTTATTCAAAGCAAGACACCCAAGCATCCACCTTAAATCAGTTGGCTCGGAATATCGACTTACCACGGATCAAAGCGGCATGCGAAATCGACGATTCGGAAAACGCTCGCGCGAATCCAGCCCGCCGCTGGGGTAACTCGGTTTTCATTTCGTGCCGTTTTCGTGGACAATTTCGACCAGCGCTTTCACGTTCTCAGGTGAAACACCTGGCAGAACACCATGGCCGAGGTTGAAGATATGTCCGGGTCGGCCACCGGCTGAGGTAAGAATGTCTAGTGCACGCTGCCGAAGCGTCGGAATATCGGTGAACAAAGAAATCGGATCAAGATTGCCCTGAACGGCGAATTCATAATCGAAACTGCGCCAAGCATCGGCCAAGTCGACCCGCCAATCGAGTCCCATCACATGCCCACCAACCTCCTTCATCAGTGGAACAAGAGCCGGATTTCCGGTGAGAAAATTGATGACGGGAACTTCTGGCGGCAGACTATCGAATAACGATTTCGTGTATGGCAAAACGAATTCGCGGTAATCCGCAGGTGACAAGCATCCTGCCCAGCTATCAAAGATTTGCACGGCCTGACATCCGGCATCGATCTGAGCGCGCAGGTACAACTCGACGCTCCCGACCAGGCGTTCCATCAGCGCCTTCCACGCCACCGGATCGGAATACATGAAGCTCTTGGTGTGGATGTAGTTGCGAGAACCTTTTCCTTCGATCGCATAAGAAGCCAATGTAAATGGTGCGCCGGCAAAGCCAAGTAGGGGAATATCGTCCGGCAGTTGATTACGAACCTGGCGAACAGTCTCCGGGACGAACTCCAATTGCTCCATATTCTCTAACACATGAACCCGATCGAGTTCGGCAGTCGAGCGGATCGGATTGTGGATGACCGGTCCTTCGCCTTCCGCGTATTCCAATTGAAGCCCCATCGGCTCCAGGATTGGAAGTAGGTCCGCGAAGAGAATCGCCGCATCGACACCCAAAACCTGCTGTGCCGTTAATGTGACTTCGGCAGCTAAATCCGGACGCTTACAAAGTTCGATAAACGAAACTTTGGATCGAACCGCCATATACTCGGGAAGGTAGCGTCCCGCTTGCCGCATGATCCAAATCGGAGTTGTATCGGTTGGTTCGCAACGAGCCGCCCGCATGAAACGGCTATTGCGAAGCGCATCGGTCGTCAAAGGAAAAACCTCCCGCAAAAGTAGTCGACGATAACGTATTAAGCTCCAAGGATGCTGCCCGAAGAGCATCATAGGTGCACTATCGGTTTACAGCCAATCAACGGGCGCATCCTTTTTGGGCATTCCCCTTAGGGAGACCCATTTGCACACCAAAAATGACTCTCGCGCGATCACTCTGCCGATCAAAATGCATCCCCTTTGCCCCACATTTTCGCGGAAAAATGGCCTCGAAAGGGCTATTGACCCCATTCGCCTGCAGCACGTACCATTCTGCCCGTTTTTGCCGTACCGGAGGCAGTGAATGACACGCCGGAAGTACTTGTTATTTCTAACGTTAGGCGTAGCATTCATTCTACGGGCCGGTCTGGCAGTCGGTATTCAGCATGAATTGGATTCACAACCGGGCCGAGATTTTTTGATATCCGGAGATTCCGACGGGTATTGGGAACTTGCCCGGAAAATTGCCAACGGAGAAGAATTCGCCGTTCACCACCCCCCCCGACACATCATGCGAATGCCGGGTTTCCCGGCGATCTTGGCACTTTCGATTCTCACATTTGAAGAAAACCTGTTTCGAGCCCGCTTGGTATTGGCAGCAATTGGTACGCTCGCCTGCGGTCTATGCTACCTATTGGGAAAGGAACTTTTTGATCGACAAGTCGGACTGATTGCCGCTGGAATAGCAGCCATTTCTCCGCTCGCCACGGCCTTTAGTCCACTCGTCCTCAGTGAAACAGCGTTTGCTGCCGCACTCATCGGCAGCTTGATTATTTCAGCAAAACTGATCCACACCGGTTACGGACAATCCATGAACTCGAAAGGTGCTTGGCTCGCGGTCGCGAGTGGGATTGCGATTTCGGTCGCCTGTTATATCCGGCCGAGCTGGATACTAGCCGGTCCGATGCTGTGCGCCGCGCTGGTAATGTTCGGCGCGAATCGAAAACAAGCAATGATTCGAGCGTTCCTTATTCTGGCTGCAATGGCTGTGACATTTTCTCCTTGGGTCATTCGAAACTATCGCGTTTGCGGACACATCGTCGCTACGACGTTGTGGGTCGGACCAAGCCTTTACGACGGATTAAATGCCGAGGCCGACGGAACCAGCAATATGGAGTTTTTCGACCGCGATCAACTGATGACCAGCATGTCTGAATTCGAGGTCGACCGAACGTATCGCAGTCGAGCCTGGCAGTTCTCTACCGAGAACCCGATACGTGTAATTCAGTTGGCATTGATTAAAGCCGGGCTGTACTGGAAACCATGGCCAAGTTTCTCCGTTGCAAATAACGCGTTTCTGGAATGGACTGTTACGGCCATATGCACACTGTTTTTTGTGCCGATGCTCGTGTTTGCGTTTATTGGCTGCTGGGAATTTCGGTCACGACCTGGAGCATGCCTGTTGGCGCTTTTGCCGATACTCTATTTCGGCGCAATCCATTCCCTGTTTGTGGGTTCTCTGCGGTATCGATTGCCTGCGGAATACCCGTTGTATGTCCTATCCGCTGCCGGTCTCTCGCACTGGTATCCACTGAAAAGCCCCCAATGAAACTGTCTCACAATAACAAACTGCGACGTTTTGCGATTGCATTGTCAATCATTGTCATTTGCCTGGGATGCGACCGTGCCACCAAGCACATTGCAAACCGCACCCTCACGGGCGAATCGGTTCACACGTATTGGGGGGGAACGATTCGTGTTCAGCGAGCAGAAAACGAAGGGGGCTTTCTGGGTATTTGGGCTTCGCGATCCGAGCAAACGCGATTCTGGTTATTGATCGTGATGAATTCGGCATTCTTAGTCACGATTACCGGCATCCTGATCGTCAAGTGGGATATGCAATTGTCACGATTTGTCTCCGCGGCACTCATTGTCGGGGGCGGGATTGGCAACCTCATTGATCGAATCTGGAATCACGGAAGAGTCATCGACTTTATGAACCTAGGCATCGGAAATCTGCGCACCGGGATCTTCAATGTTGCCGATGTTGCCATCACGGTCGGAGTTATTGTTCTGATGGCAATCTCGTGGCGCGATGAAAAAGAATTGAAGTGCGCAGAAATGCAACGTACGTAGTTCAACATGGCGAACGCAGCACTTTGCAGCGACAATAGAAATCCATCTCATCTCGGCCGTTATCGGCACCGCACAGTTGTGACTCAGCACGTCCGGCAGTCGCCTGCAGCGACATCGTACCAACGCTAAATTCGATACGGATCTGACCGATGCGGTCGGCGCTCAACACATTTGGAAAAGCGATTCAGTGGCAGCTCCTTCTGATAGCGGTCATATCGGCAGCCGTCGGTATCTATACCTACCAAATCTGGAAAGACAGCGATCGACTTCTACAGATCGAACTTCAACGAAAAATCGCTGAAACCTTGCCGGATTGGGACATTCGTATCGGTTCGAGCCAACTCGAGTTCTTCAGAAGCCAGGTTCACCTGACTGACGTCGCGATTCATATCGCCGATGCCGAGGCACCGTTAGCGACACTGCCCGAATTGGAAATCCTCGTTGATCCCGAATACTTGGCAAAACAACACCAGGTCGTGATCAGCAAGGTCCGCGTCATCAATCCCAAATTGGTTTTGTGGCGGCGTAGCGATGGACGATGGAATTGGCAAGGGCTGCCGCCGCTCCCGGAATCGGACATCGCGTTGCCGGAATTTGAAATCGAGAATGCCGTTACCCTGATTAAGGTCGATTCCTCAGATGGTCTACAGTCATCCGAGGTGACGTTGACTGATGTGAATCTCAACATCGTGCCGTCAGCCAAAAGAGAGTTCGTTGTTCGCGGATCGACTTCCAATCGTCATCTCGGGAAACTCTCGCTGGACGGATACTGGCGTGTTGACAGTGGCACCGGAGTATTGCATTGCAAGACTGAACAACCGCTTCAGTTCGACAGTCAACTGATGACGCTGATCAGCCGTCTTTCGCCCAAGGTTCAAACGCAACTTGCAAGCTTACATCGCCGGCTTCAAAACCAATTTCATAATAACGGCGCGGCACCGCCGTCACGTCCCTTTGCTCTCGTGAGCCAAAACGTACCGAGTTCGACTGAAGACCAACTGCAGTCGGAAGCAGAATCACTGGTCTCAAGCCTAGGCCTCACAGCGACTGCCGATGTCAATTTGAGCATCGGTTTGTGGCACCAGGACGCCGAACCTGAATACAAAGCGTTGTTCGAAATCAAAAAAGGGACTTTTGAGAACCCCTTGTTGCCGATCACCGTGAATGATTTGTCGGGGGTCATTTACTGCGACAACCGACATCTACAAGTCCAGGAACTGCGTGCTGTCAGTGGACCCACCGTGTGCCGAATCAATGGACAGTTCCTGCACGACACCGAGATTCGCAGCGGCGTCCTCAACGTCGTTTTCGAGAATTTTGCGCTCGATGACAAACTTCGCCAATCTTTGAGTGGCGGTTTTCAAAGAATCTATGACAAGTTTCAACCAGCCGGCTTTGTCGATGCCAGCGCGGCGCTTCACTGGAACGATCGTCGATGGCGTGCGAGCGACATTCATGTGACTCCAAAGAATGTCAGCATCTTGCATGAAAAATTTCCCTACCCAGTCGACGGCATCTCCGGTTCCATTCGACAGCAACCCAATACTGCCGATGGCAAGATAGTGCTGGTATATCGGCTCACCGGGCAGGCAGCTCATCGCACGGTGGGAATCGACGGATGGACGAAAAACCCAGGTCTGGAGGCCGAGTCGCAATTCGACATTCGAGTCAACCGGATTCCCATCGACCAAACACTCCGCAATGCCTGCCATCCCGAAGTCGCGAAGACGCTGGAGGCGTTGTCACTTCGCGGTTTAGCCGACATTCACGCTCGAATCATCCGTCCCCCGGGGCTGAATATCAAATCCATTACCAGCCTGCAGGCCAAATTCTACGATGGTTCTGCCAAGTACACCAAGTTTCCATTCCTGATAGAGAACTTGTCTGGAACGATTGCACTCAAAGACAACATCTGGACATTTCAAGATTTGACCGGGCGGCACGACGCTGCGCAACTGACCGGGTCTGCAACCTTTCAGAAGCAGAACAATCTTGCGCTGTTTGAAATGGTCCTCGACGTCAAAGACGTCGCCCTGGATGACGCACTACGTCGGGCGCTTAATGTTCGATTGAAAAAAGCATGGGAAGAATTTGCGCCTGCGGGTGTGTTCGACTCTACGGTCCATGTGACTTGGAATACGAAAGAGCCACCGGTCATCGCTCTGCAGAATTTCCAACTTCGAGATTCGGAAATCCAACTCAAATCGTTCCCGTATCGAATTTCGAATATTGCGGCGACTCTGCAGTTTATCCCGGGGATCATGAGGGACGACAGCCCGGATGACCGCGTGATCATTTCGGCATTTGAAGGAGTGCATCGACAAACTCGTATCAATGCGAGCGGTTTCGCTGACATTCATCCTGCCGGAGATTGGAGCCTGCGCCTCGAATCGATGGATGTGGCGGCGATTCAACCAGACGACGAATTCCGTGAGGCCTTGCCGCCTCGGCTACGAGAAATCGTGGAATGTCTCGATCCACAGCAAACGGTATCGTTGCATGGCATGCTCCATTTACGGGGCACTGGCAGAGGCGTGGACCCCATGACGGCCGCTTGGGATCTCGACACCCGGTTCTCCGGTGGCTCGGTCACGACCGGAGTGGAGTTTAGCGACCTGCATGGAACGGTAAGCAGTCGTGGCCTATGGAACGGCGAACAGGCCGAGGTCGCGGGAACGATCGATTTCGATTCCGCCACGGTCTTTGGCTATCACCTGAGCAATGTCACAGGGCCATTTCGCGTATCGGGCGAGCGACTCCTGATCGGCTCGTACGAATCGTTCCGACCAACGCATGAGGATGGAACTCCGCAATCTTCCGGGCTCGGCAAGCACATCACCGCGCAAGCATTCGGAAGTGAAATCTCTGTCGACGCAGCCGTGCTGCTCGGACCCAGTCCCCAGTACCAGATTAAGGTGCTAATGTCGCACGGAGATTTGGAAGAGTACGCTCGGCTTTACATGCCTGGAACAACGAACCTACGCGGGACGATGAATGGTTGGATTGAACTGCAGGGTAGCGGTGACGCATCCAACGATTTAGTGGGACAGGGCCAGTTGCAAATCAGTCCGGCCGAACTCTACGAACTGCCGATCATCGTTCAGATTTTCGAAGTGCTGAATTTCGTCAATCCCAGCAAGGCGGCTTTTCAGTACGCCCGTCTCGACTTCAACGTTGCCAATCGTAGCTTTCTGTTCGACCAGATCGACCTCGTCGGCAACACCATAAGTCTACGTGGGCGAGGCGCTGCCGACTTCGACGGAAATCTGGCTCTCGACTTTTTCTCGATGTTGCCTCGAAATCAGCTACCGCCCCCGGTGAGTATTCTCGTCGGACAGGTCACAAAGGGATGGGTCGGCGTCGAAGTGCGCGGCAATCTCGACGTTCCTGTTGCCAGAATTCGCCCGGTACCGAGCCTCGATGGGGCATTAAGAAACTTCTTGCAAGCGTTCGAAATGCGACCGCCGCTCCAACCGCCGCCCTTAAGCCTTCCGCCAAGTCGCAGCAGCAGCGGTGCTGAACAAGTTCCGCGTTATTGACAGGAGCATGTCGGCATGAGTCGTCGTCGCCGCCACCCCAGACGCTACGAGAACAACATTTCGATGTCTTTGGCGGTCAGTTGTTTCATAAGCGATTTGCTCTCCTTGAGAATCGCTTCCGCTAATGTCCGCTTCTTCTCTTGTAGCTCGGCAATTCGCTCTTCAACCGTATCCTGGCAGATCAAGCGATAGGCAAACACGCGCCTGGTTTGCCCAACACGGTGTGCGCGATCGATGGCCTGAGTCTCGACAGCGGGATTCCACCACGGATCGAGTAGGAAGACGTAATCCGCTGACGTCAGGTTTAACCCGAGCCCACCAGCCTTCAAACTGATCAAAAACACTCCGCAATCGGGGTCGGTTTGGAATCGTTCGACCCGACTTTTGCGATCGCGTGTTTGGCCATCGAGGTATTCATACACAATGTTCCGCTGATCGAAGTGCCGGCGGACGATTCGCAACATGCTCGTGAATTGCGAAAACACCAGGGCTTTGTGACCCTCTTCCAACAATTCCTCGATATGAGGGCAAAGGACATCGAGTTTCGCAGACGATTCGTCCTCCAACGATTCGTCCAGCAGTGCCGGGTGGCAGGCCACTTGCCGAAGGCGCAGCAAGGCTTCCAAAACGTGCAATTTCGACTTCGCCAACCCTTGTTGCTTCACAAGGCCCATCAGTGACTGGCGATAGTGATCTCGCATTTCCTCGTATCGCCGGCGTTGATCATCATCCATCTGGCAATGGATTGTCTGTTCGACCTTTTCGGGAAGCTCATTAGCGACCTGTTGCTTGGTGCGCCGCAGAATAAACGGACGCAAACCCCGGGCCAGCAATTCGCGAGACTCTTGTTCTTCGGTCTGTGTCGTATACGACTTGAAAACCGAACTGCGCCCCAGCATTCCAGGGTTAAGAAATTCGAATATCGACCACAAGTCGCCCACATGGTTTTCAACCGGTGTGCCGCTCAATGCAAGACGATAATTGGCCTGCAACAACCGCGCCGCCTTGGCAACTTGCGAACCGGCATTCTTGATCGTCTGAGCCTCATCAAGAATAACGTAATCGAAGGTCACCTCTCGCAGCGAGTGGACATCGCGGCGTAGTGTTCCATAGGTCGTCAGGATTAAATCATGGTCGTGAAACTGGTCACGCAATTTGCTTCGCTCGATGCCCGTGTACTCTAATGTGCGCAAATCGGGTGTGAATCGAGCCGCTTCGTGTTGCCAGTTAAACAGCAACGATTTCGGGACGACGATCAAGTTAGGACGCCTGTCATTCCCATTCGCCTTCACTCGGCCCTGCATCAAGGCCAGAACCTGAATCGTTTTTCCCAAGCCCATATCGTCGGCCAGGCAACCACCGAATCGAAAATCTTGCAGAAAGCGAAGCCATCCGACACCATCGCGTTGATAATTCCGCAGATGACCCTGAAACCCGTCTGGCTCCGGCAAACTCGAGACGCCTTCGAAATGATCCAGTTTCGAGCGAATCTCCTGAAACTGCTCGTCGAAATCAACTGAAGGCTGTGCGGCCAAAAGCGCATCGAGCAATCCCGCCTGAGTTACGGAAAACCGTAGATGATCTTCTTCTGCGACCCCCAATCCGGCCATCAATCCGTATTGTTCGAACCACTCCGCCGGAATGATTCCCAAGGAACCATCATCCAAACGAATCGTGCTATCACCCCGGACAAGTGCCGAAAGCAACTCCGGAAAGGCAACGGCTTCACCATCAAACGCGACATCGGCGTGTAATTCGAACCAGTCGATGCCGGACTTAACT
>JANQRQ010000352.1 GCA_028284485.1 Planctomycetaceae bacterium
GCGGTGAGGACAATAACCTGGTTCTCGCCGACGTCGGGGATTGCGTCGATCGGTACGGTTTGCGTGGCGTACCAACCGGCGGCGACGATCAACGCGGTCGCCACCAGGACGATCAGCCTCTCGCGAACACAAAAACTAATGATCGACCTGAGCATGTTTGTTGTCTGTTTTCGTGGTGCACATCTTTTGAACGAATGGTGTTACTAGGGCAAAGCCGGTATTCACCGACTAATCGCCGCTATCCCCTTCCACATGGCCCGTAGTTGGTAATGCATGGATCAGCGAGCCGCATTCCAGCATCGCGCTGCCGAAATAAGGATTGAGCAATCGGTTTTCGGGCTGCAGCCAATCGCCACCATTGGGTTTCGCCATGGGGCAAAAAAAGTGATAAAAACCGGCGTTTGCTTCGTCTCCCCGAAAAGCAAACGCCAACTGCAAAACCTGCTCGCTGAGGAGCTGAAAGCGGCTGCGCGTGATGGCGATATCGTCGTCGCGTAATTCTTGGCTCTGTTGGAGAATTGCTTCGACGGCCGATTGCAGTTGTGCGTCGATGCCATCAATCTGCAGAAGTTGCTCTCCTGTGGTCAGCAACGTTTGCAGTTGCTCCGCCGAGACATTCCTGTCGCTTGCCAAGCTTGCCTGCATGTCGAAGTAGGCGAGATAAAGCTGTTCCAATTGACGGCCTGCTTCACCTGCGAGCGGTTGAATATGAATATGCTCCGGCGACAACGGTACCGGTCCTTCGGAGTCCGTACTGGTCGGCTGATATTTGGAAGGATCGATCAGCGACGGCCGACCGGAAAGCTGCATTTCGGAATCAATCAGAAAGTTTCCTGACGTTGCGACGGTGTCCCCTTCGGAGAGACCATTCAGAACGACGGCGTTCGTCTCTGTTACCGTCAAACCGTTTTCCGATTCGACCTGTTCGCTCACGATTGGTCCCAAAGTCAACGGCCGCATTTCAAACCGCCCCGCCTCGACTTCGACGTAAGCGACGCTGTTGTTGCCGGCGGTCAATACGGCGTCCCGCGGAACGACGAGCATTTCCGGTTGTTTGACAGGTTGGTCTGCGAAGCCGAACCGGCTGACAGGGACCAGATCCATGCCGCAAATCGGACAGCTTCCCGGTGTGTCGCTGATGATTTGCGGGTGCATCGGGCTGATCCATTTGCCCGCCAGGTCGGCGTCAAATGTTTCTCCCGCGGCGCCGATCGGAATATGAATCTTGGCCGACGCATAGTCGCCCGGCCTCAAGCGACCGTCATCGTTTAATAGCTCGACGCGCACTCCCACCGTTCTGGTGCGGGTATCGACAACGGGATCGATGAATGCCACGCGACCGTCAAATGTTTCTCCTGGGATCGACTGAATCACCGCGTCGACATGTTGCCCGAAGCGGATGCTAGCCGCGTCCTCGGGATACATCTCCAACATCAGCCAAACCGTGGAGAGATTGGCAATGCGGTAAATCATCTCGCCCGCTTCGACATATTTCCCTTCGACGACTGGTTTCTCGGTGACCGTCCCGCCGATCGGCGAAAAAATGGTCAACCGCGACTGCGGTTGCTGCGACTCGTCCAGCTCGGTGATTTGCAACTCGGTCATGCCGAGTTCCTGCAGCTTGGAACGCGAATTCTCAACGAGTCGTTCCTGCGCGTTGCGTATCGACTCGAGTGTTGCGGCTCCCATTTCCTGCAGCGAGCGGCGGCTTTGCACGTATTCGACCTGCGCCGAGTACAATTCAGGGCTGTATAACACAGCCAGGTGATCTCCCTTGTCGACCGAAACACCGGTGTAATCAGCGAACAACCGTTCGATCCGCCCTTTGACGTAGACGGCAATCGTTGCCATGCGGCTTTCGTCGATCGCAATGGAACCGACCGTTTCGATCGTGCGCGTCACTTGGCGTCTTTTCACGGGGACCGTTTGAATGTTCGCCAATCGGCGGGCCGCCGGATTGATAATGACTTCGTCGGTAAGCGGTACGAGCTCCATCTTGCAGATCGGGCAGCGGCCCGGTCCCGGCTGCCGTATCTGCTGATGCATCGGGCAAGTGTATTCTTGTTGAGTTGCCTCGGCGGGTGGACTCGTATCGATCCAGCCCTGGCGTTCAGCGAGAAAGGGTCCGCCCACGAGAATCGCCACGACGACGATGGTGATCGTGCTACGTACAAGAGATTTACGCAGCGGTGATGGATTGGGGGATGGTGCGACGGGAGCCGACGCTTTGGAGCTTTGAGTGACATTCGGCATCGGGATGGCAGCCGGTTGTTGCGGATCAGGTTTCGCTTTGTCACTCATGGTGTTGTTCCCGTTATCGGGTGTCGTGGGAGTGGAATGTTTCGATTTCAGAACCGACCGCCTGTTCGAGGCGCGCAACAGCCGTGGCTGCCTGTGCCACCGAGCGATGGTAGCCTGCCTGCAGCGTGAGCAGATTTCGCACGTCAGAAATCACTCGGTCGAACGTCACTTTGGTTTGGCCGTACGATTCACGGTCCGATTCCAAGGTTTGTCTGGCCTGCGGCAGAATGGTTTGTTCGTACAGCTTGGCGGTTTCGACGGCGGCACGGCCCTGCTCCACCAGTTCGACGATCAACGAATCATAGCGGCGCAGCACTTCCTCGACCGCCGCGTTGGAAGCGTAGTGTTTGCGAGTCGCTTCCGACTCTAAGTAATCGAGCTTGCGTTTCCACAGCGGAATGTTAACCGAAGCTCCCAGGGACCAGGCATCTTCGCCCACATCGACGACGTTGGTTGCCGGTCGATTGTCATCGATGAAGTACCAATTGAAGTTGAATGTGACGTCGGGCATGCGCTCGAGCGCCGCAATTTCGACGCCCCAACGTGTCGCTTGCGACTGCATCTGTGCGGCGGCGATTTCCGGCTGACTCTGACGAGCCAAATCGCTGAGTGCGCCTGTCGTTGGTACCGGCATCGGTGCCGTCAATTCGTCGATCACGACGATGTCCGTCGTCGGCGGACGATTGAGGCGTTGATTTAATCGGGCCAACGTCGTAGTGCGACGCTGCTGCAGACTGAGTCGCTCTTCCTCGAGACGGCTCAATTCCAGCATGCCCAAATACACATCGCCGGCCGTTCCTTCGGCACCAACGCGTTCGGTGGCCACATTGACCAGCGACTGCAACTGCCCTTTGATCGCATCGTTAATCTCAAGTTCTTTATCCAGCACATAAAGTTGGAAGTAGTCCGATTTGATATCTGCCGCCAGCTTCCATTGCTCGGCCAGCAGCACATGCTCCAACACCCAGGCCTCGTACACGGCTTGTTGGCTTTTGGCGTCCAGGCGTTTCAGCCATGGAACCATTTGGACAAACGACAGGTTGGCGCGCTGTGCACCGGAGGCCGTTTCAATGGGGCTGCCGAAGGCGTTGACTCCCAACTGAGGATCCGGAAGAGCGTCAACCACCTGAACTTTGTCCCAGGCTGCGAGCGCTTCTTGTTGCAGACCCTTGATACGGGGATTCGATGCAAGCCCTAGAGCAACGAGTTGGTCGGCTGTCGTGTATTCCAAAAAAATGGGACCGTCGTCGGTATTCTCTTCCAAGTCGTCTTCAGAAGTTGCGTCGTCATCCGATGTTTCCGGTGCCGGGGGGACTGACTCGTCGGGTCGCTCGAAGCCGGCGGGTTGAATTTCCTTTTCGGCTTCACGCATCGCTGTGGCCTGTTCGGCGATCTCGATATTTTCATGTTCAGCAGTCGTAGCCGGGCGAACCATTTCGGCGGATGTCTGCGAGTTCGCCCGGGAGGCAGCGCATCCGCAACAGCCGACAAAACCGAGCAAGCAAATCAATGTGAAACGTGGCCGAGTTCGATTCGCGATGAGTGACATCCGAAACTCCCGTAGGGGAAAAACCAACGATGGACCCGCGCATGCGATGAGTGCGGCCGAGAACGACGGAACACCCGTCTCTCGAACAGTGGTGCCGAAAAGATTGGTTTCAACACCGAAAACGCTTCTCAATATCGCGCGAGTTATGCGTATCATTCCCATTAATCGGGTCGAATGAGCGGCGAATATCAACCGCGGCCGAATGGATGGATTGGAACGGACAAATCAGTCCTTCGACAATCAGAGCGAATCGGCTGCCCGGATCCTGCCGGTTGCAAGCGCTGGTCCGATTATTCCGGTTATTCCGGAAGTTAGGGCATCAGCGAACGGTCGGAGAGTGAACCGGGCGGATCAGGCGAACTCGTTTCGCTCGATCTCAGCGCGCATTATGTCAGCCAGACGCAGTACCAAGACTGCAACGACTCACGACCGAAATACGATTCGACCGGTCGATCGCCTCCTGACGATCGGGAATGGATACGATCATCCGGTTGATCGGTCGCGATCGCTGCGAGTGGTCCCCGGCTGGAAACATCCTGTTTTACAGGGCGATTCGATGCCGGCGTAGTGGGAATCGGCACGCGCAGGCAATTACAAACCGACGCCCGTTCGGGCTGCGTCGTATCTCCACAGCAGCCGCAACAGCCGTGTTTCGAGTGCTCGGTCGAACAGCAGGAATGCTGTTCCGATGTTTTGCCGGTTGCTTGCGATTCGCATGGCTCGGTCGCTGTAGCCATTGGCAGCGGCCCGACGGCGAGTGATACCACCGTCAATACAGCCGCGATGTATTTGGAATATGCAGTACTAGCCGGCATGGCAAAACCATTTCGTTCCCATATGGACATCTTGATTATTCGCCGATCGTCGTTGATCCGTCAAGCGGAAAACAGATGCCGGGTGTATTCAATTGACCGCAGTAAAGTCGAATCCGATATAGCGCTCGACAGGCATTTCTCCCATGGGAGACACGTACTGGAAACTATTTTGTCGCTTTGCTTTGTGAGGTGAAGCGGATCATTCCTCGCCTGTACCGCTACGACTGTCATGACCGGCTCAAATTTCGGACTTTCCCAGAAACGACCGGGGGCAAGAATTTGCCGGCCCCCGATTTCTGTTGCACACTCTTATTGACAGAGGTCGCGCGCTGAAAATCTAATGGATGGAGATGACTTCGTTTCCAGCGCCCCACGCTGACCGTGAGAACTGTGACGACTTACCAGATCCCGCGATGCCGTTCCGAGTGGGGTCACTCGTAAGTTGCTCTCAAAACACGCAAACCGTTTGAGGAGCCTGATCTATGACGCTGCCACCCGATGCCCAAGCCAGAGCCGAAATGCTTGCTCGAGCGATCGCCAACAAGTCGGGTGGTGGAAAGCCCTCCACGGAGGATGACGAAAAGCGAGGGGCCTCGCACCGCGAACGGTCCGACGTTTCCGAATAGCCGTCGCGTCGATGTCTTGCCGGCTGAACGCTAAGCATTAGTAGTGGTCGGGCATCCACGGTTCGGGGCCAGCAAAGACCCGCTCGGCGATCGTCAACACGCGATCATCGCCATCGATCTGTCCGGTCGATTTCAAGACGGCTGGCGAAAACAACCCGGTGTATAGCGGTGCCAATCCGCGCGCATCGGTCCGAAGGTCGCCCCGACCCCCTGGCTCGACTTTGGCGCTGCCACCGGCGACACGTAAGACGAACCGTCCGTTGTTGGCGGGTAGCAAGGTGTCGGTTACGTCCAGATGCAACTCGGCTTCCACATCAACAGGATAGCCGCGTTGTTGCAGTGCTTCCGAAACGTTGACGATGCGCGCCATCCAGCGTTCCTGGCGGCAGCGCCACGGCTCGAATTCGTCTGCCAGGTTCAACAGCGGTTCATTAGCCGGACCGTACCAAATCACTGTGTCAGCCATGGAGCGATGATCGGCGAAAAATGTCCACAACCGCCGGATGGCAGCCGGAGATAGCGCTACCATATCGCGGACATGCAGTTTTACCGGTTCGCCATAGACGGCTTCTTGATAGTACACGACGTATCCCTGCGGATCGTCCGCCGAACCAATCAAGTATGTAAACGTCTTCTTATCGAGGAATGAAAAAAGGCGCTCCCACATGACATCGGAGCGGTCGAGATTGCCGTTGGTCATCTTGGCGCGTTTCGTGGCCAAAGTCTCCAAAGGTCCGCGCTCTCCGTCCCAGGGAATCAGGGGAAGCTCGCGGTCGTGCTGTCGCAGCGATTCAATATGCACACTGTAGCTACAATTCGTACCGGCTTGCTCGTAGTCGACCTTGCGGTAAAGATTCTGCGTCGATGCATACAATCCGGACAGGGGCACGCCTTGCTCAGAAAGTTCTCCGAGCAAAGATGTCATCAGCGTGCGCGCTGCTCCTTGGCCTCGCCATTCGGGGGCAATGCCGACCAGCGTCACACCCGTTAGCGGAATCGATTTTCCGCCGAACCATTGTCCCATGGGGTAGAACGCCAGACCGCCGACGATACGTCCTTGGTGGGTGACGGCACGAAAGTCTTCGAGCGGAATGCGCCGCCGGATCGTCTCCCAAACATCATCCGGAATATGGAGCGCATGAAAGATGGCGTCGCGCAAGGAGTCGAGATCTTGCTCTGCGACGCATCGTTCATAGGCAAACGTATTGGGCATAGCGTGATCTCACAATCCAAAAGTTAGAATCGTGAAACGGACACGAATGGGGCGGTCCGGGTTCGCAACTCCCGCAGCATAACGGCCGTTTCCCCGCCTTACAGCGTATTACGCTGACTTGTGGCCGCAACAATCGCGTTTTGTTCTACGATAGCTGGGTCCCGCGAGCCAGAATCGCCCGCAAGAAAGAGTATACCACTCTAACGGCCGAGGGTTCATCGCCGTGCCCGTGCCAGATCTGGTTTGGCCCCGATTGCTGAGGCTGAGCTGCCTCAGAGAACATCGAGAATTACGTACCAAGATCAACTGAGATTAAGAAGTCGTCGAAGATCGACTTATCTTCGAACAGCTCATCCAGAATGAACAATTGCAGGGCACCATTGTCAGCCGGCGGAAACTGAAAATGAGTTCCATCGGCTCCATACCAGCGGAAATGTTCCAACGCGTCAGGATTGCCGGCGTCAAATGAGAAAAATGCGACCGGCCCGATACTCGGATCATTGTTGGGATTGTTGTTGACCACATCCTCGGCTGTGCCGCCTGGGATGTAGTAAAAGCCGACCAAGCGGCCCCCTGGTAGATCGAACGAGTCGCTCGTGCCGACCGGATCACCGTTGGAAAATAGAACTTGCCGCGTGGTGGTTGAAGCAGTTGTTCCTAACACAGCCGCCGCATAGCCGGCTTCTCCCGGCGCGATCCCATTGACGGTCCCTTCGGCATCTTCAACGACGAATACTCCAAATTCGCCCTCGGCCATCGTCGGAGTCGGCGGAGCAATAGGGCCGTACTTCACGCGTGGCTCTTCCAGAGTTACGTTTGTTGAAACCGCAACGTCTTCACCACCGGGAATGCGCAGAGCTTCAGCGACAGCTGCGGGATCGTTGGCAATCGGCGTAATGCTGAAGACCGCGTCGTTAAAGTCTCGATCGCCACCACCATATTGATCTTCCCAACGCATCTGGACGCGGCCGGTTAACGAATCGGCCACGACTTTCACGTGGTCCTCGCCGTCGGCATTGGCATCATCAATGCTGGAGAAGGCATTCGGCCCGTGGAACAACGAACGAGCCCCTACGAATAGCTCCTGTAGACCGACGAAGATTTGCCGAACATTCGAATGGAAGCTATCTCGATTCCATGTGAAGCTATGCCATTGTTGGTACAGATCGTGCCAACTCCATTTGAGGTCGTGCCACACGTTGATAACGTTATGCCAACTCCAGGGATGATGGCCCGATTGCGAGTTGAGAAATCGTTCGGTGGTCGAGGCGTCGATCAAATAATACGCCAGCAGATCGCCCCCCTGGGCCATGACCATATTCGACGCACCTTCGCCAGTTCCCCGGGCGAAGACGACCTGTCGGGAGGGATCATTCAAAGCGGCTTCCCAATAGCCGGCATCGCCGGGCAATAAGCCGTTGACTCTTCCTTGCAGGTCGTCAACTTTGAAGAGGCCGAGTTCGCTTTTCAGGGCCGTGTCCTTGGATATCCAATCGAACTTGAGGACCTGGTCGGAACCAAAAGCACCCGGAACCGTATAGATTTGTTCGTAACTCGGCGCGTACTGAAATACGAGCGGATCGGAGGGATCCGAGGTTTCGCCGTTTTCGGTTGTTGTTGCCGTGACGGTATTCTCGCCGACCTGCAGCATTTCGCGTGACAACGTAGCAGAATAAGTGCCCGACGACGTTTCGGTGGCGGCCACTGTTGTTGTGCCATTGACGAGGAAATTCAGCGTGGATCCCGGTTCGGCCATCGCCGTAATTTCCGGCGTGGCGACAGAGGTGACGTTGTCGGTATTCGAAACTCCGTCGTCGCTGGCGTCGGTCAGATCGAGACTGACAGGAACGCTGAGAGCCGGGTTGCGGACTTCAATCGTGACTGTAAACGTCGGGCTCACCAGCATTTCGTTCGTATCGATCTCTCGCACCTGGTAAGTGAACGAGTCGGTTCCTTGAAATGCGGTATTCGGGAGATAGTCGACCATTCCTGTGGTCGGATCGATACTGGTGAAGATCCCGTTCTGTGGTGCCGAGACGATTTGAAATTCGATTTGTTGGACTTCGCTGGCATCCCCGTCGTCGCCCGCCAATTGAATGGGGAGAGCCGTGTCGATTTCGGTCGATACGTTCTGGTCGGAACCGGTCGGTGGGTCATTGACCCGCATGATTTCCAAAGTGAAGGCTTGCGTATCGAAGCTTCCGGCGCTGCCGACGGCATCAGGGAAATGGGCGTTGTCATCGCGGACTCCCAAGGTCATTGGGATCAGTCCGGTGAAACCGTTTAAGGGAGTCAATGTGATATTTGCCATCGCCGGCGTGCCATTGCTTGCGGGCGTGACATTAATATCGACGCCGACATTGGCCGGCGCACCCGCGAAGGCAGCGTCGCGAACTTCGACGGTCAGGTTGTCACTCTCCAAGTCGATCAGCGGGACGGTGAATGTCAGCGGAGAATCATCGCCGGTGGTAAATGCCGTCGCATTGCCGACGAACTGCGGACTCAAATAAGGGCGATCATTAATTGCTTCGGGTACGACTTCGACCGTAAATGCCTGCGTGACGGGATCGCCGACCCCGCTATCGGCGGTCACCATGATCGTGCCGCCCGATCCTGATCCGGTCGGCGCGGAAACACGCAACAAACCATTTTGGTTGTCGTTGAAGACTTCGACACTGTCGATCACCACGTTGGTGAATGGTGTGCCGATTCCATTGACCGGTGTCGACATCAGTTTTTCGAATGTCTCAAAACCACTGGTCAGAATTCCGAAAATCGAATGGTTAAAATTCAGGTGTTGCGGAAACTGCGAGAGGTTCAGATCGGTATCGACAATAAAGAATTGCGAGTTGTTCGTATCGTCACCCGAGTTGGCCATGGCCAACAGTCCGCGACTGATGAAGGTGAGAATCGAATTGAATTCGTCAGCAAAAGTGCCCAGCGGGCTGCCGCCGGACCCGTCGCCATTCGGATCGCCGCCTTGTGCGACGAAGTTGTCCAAAATGCGGTGGAACGTCAGGCCGTTGTAAAAATTCGCTTCAACTAATTCGACGATCCGGTCAACCGTTCTCGGCGCCAGGTTGTCCAGAAGGCGGAAGGTCAGTACGCCGGTAAACGGGTCTCCGTTGCCGTCGACACCACTGACCTGCATGCGCAGGTTTGTACCGCCTTGGATTATTGTGGCATTCAGCCCGGACGAATTTGTCACGCTAAAGCTAATGGGATTGCCACCGTCATCGGTTGCGGTCAGCGGAATGAACAAGTCCTTCTCGTTCGTAAGCTGAAACATTTCACCGGCCAATTGGTTGAACGTCACGTCGAGCATACGACGTTCTTCCAGCACCTCGACATGTTGCCGGTAGTAGGATCTGCGCCGATGGAATTTCGACCGCGGCTGCAGGCGAGAGAGCCAATTGGTCAAGAATCGATTCATCGTTTGGTCCGTGGTGTCGATCATCGTCGGATTGTTTGCGCACCGGTACTGTCTTGGTAGCCGGGGAGGAGCCGCTTCAACGGGATCTCACTGGCTGGTCACAACGTTGTCGGCCCACAAATTCATTATGAAACAAGGTTCGGAGCATTTGCAATCCGCCTTTTTCCACGGGGAATGTCGAATTTGACGACCGGAAATCGGCTGCGGCTCGAAATCCCGATTTTCGTTGTAAACAGTTACCGGGATAGACGTTCTACCGGCCAATTGTAGGGATTACAGGCTTCGGGCGGGCGATGGGCTTGGTCCTCGGTGCTCGGTTGGCGGGCAGGTCACTTCATCCGCCGTTGGGCACGTCGTTTGGCCTGTTCGAAAACATCACCGGTTGTGGACGAGGGCTTCGAATCCGGAGCGTCCTCTGCGGGCCTCGACAGTTCTCGCTCGTCAACCGTTGAGGCTGCGATCTGCCCCTTCGCCCGGCGCCGTCGATTCTTACGAACGGGAGGTTTCCAACGCGGCAGCCACGACGCGCGCGGCCGTTCGCCTGCCGGGTCCTCTTCTGGTTTGTCGACTCCAACCCACAGAGACAATCGACGTCCGGCGATTTCCAATAACAGCAACACGATTCCGGTTCCCATCAGCCAGGGCAGTATCGGTACCATTCGCGCCGAACGGGTTGGTGCATTGAAGACCCTGAGCACATCGGTTCGCTCTTCGCCGCCACTGATTTGCGCAATTTCCAATAACGTGTCACGACCGCTGGGCAGGCCAACGCGCGGGACAAACTCCGGCGAATAAGGGAGCGTAACGGCCGGGCCGCGGGAAAACTGCTCGTTGCCGAATTTGATCAGCGTTCGATAAGTCCCCGTTCGTTCCATGCGAAACCGCGCTTCGATGGTATGCGGCCCCGTCCAGACAATGTCCGGCTCCAAAGGTTCGACTCGTTCCTCTCCCGGAGGAATGACTACCAGCCGGGGGATACTTCCGCCGGCAGGTCGCTCGGGGTCGAGTTCAATCGTCATGACGCCTTGCTGTCCGTTGGCCGCAAGCGTGGAGAAGACATCTTCTGGTTCGCCGCGGCCTAACAGCCAACGTGCGTGCGTGATCAAGAAATCGTCGTAGCGGTCCCATGCTCCGAATTGCCCGGAATAGGCTCCGTCGACTTCCATGGTCAATGCCGAAACGCGGCCCAGCCCCCAATACCAAAATGCCGACCAGGGCGCCTGGTATTCGTCTTGAGAAATGACCGCGGCAGTCGCATCCGGCTTGAGATAGCTCAAGTTGTAGCCATCGACATTTGGAAAGGCTGACATGCCGAAGTCGCCCATCAACCGCGCGTCGGCCGCGAGAAGTTCACCGGGAATCCCCGTTGGTTGGGTTTCGGTTTTTCGAATGAACATGTTCCGGGCGACACTCATGGTGTCCTGCGCAAATAATCGCGGCAGCTCCTGCGGATCGTCGGTGAACATGATATTGCCCTGACCAAGGCTGGCGATCTCTTCCAACAGCTTGGCATCGACATCCGCCGGCGTTCCCAGTCCGATGACACTGACGGTGATATTTGACGCGGCAAATTGCGATAACAGCGTTTTGTAAGCGCCCGGTTCTTCACTGTCGGCGGCATCGGAAAAAAGAATGATATGTCGAGTTTGGTAGTCGGCGGCTTTGGCGAGTTCGGTTCCCGCGGCGACCAACGCGTCGTAAACGAAGATTCCCCCTCCCTCACTTTGGATTTTCAGCACATTGGGAATGATTTGCTGCGGATCGTTGACCTGAGCTAACGGCTGTACGACGTGTGGGCTGCTGTCGACGGCGATCACAGCAATCTTGTCAGAACTCGACAGCATCCGAATGCATTCGGCTGTCCCCAAATTGGCGAGATCCATTTTTGTGGTGTCACCTTTGACCGAAACCGCCATGCTACCGCTGCGATCAAGGGCCACCGCTAAGGCGACGCGATTCTTACGATGATCTTCACGCAGCTCCATTGATACCGGCAGGACTTCGTCGAGGGGGCTTTTGAAATAGCCACCGGTCCCGAAACTTCGCTCCCCGCCGGTGAGCATCAGCCCGCCACCCAGATCCTCGACGAACTGTGCAAGCCTCTCCATTTTGACGCGGCCCAGGTCGTTTGCAGGAACGTTCTCAATAATGACCGCGCGGTACGGATCCAAACTGTCGAGTGTGACGGGATGATTGACGGCGATGGCAATATCGACCGGGATATTGGCCGATCGCAACTCACGTGCGAGATTCCCTTCGGCTCCATCCGATGTCAGCATCAAAATGCGCGGACCCGATTCGACGCGTACCACCCCGGCGCCTCGATTGTTTTCCGCGATGGGATCCTGTGTCACATCGAGTTCGACCGTGTAGGTGTACAAACCGGGTGTCTCTAACAAATCGCGAAACAAAAGGCGGTTCAGGCCGGAATGCAAATCGTGATGCTGTTTCGCAATTTCGACGCCGTCGCGGAGGACACGGATATCACCGGGCCTGTCTCGATCGCTGTAAATCTGCGTCGAGAATTGAAAGGGCTCTCTCGTGGCGACCGATTCAGGCAACAGGACCGATTCGACAGCCGCATCGCCGATACTCTGTCGTTCGAACGCGCGAATATCGATCGGGATCCGCTCTTCACGGGCACGCCGCGCTGCGGACAACGGGGGCGAACCGTTGTATTCACCGTCGGACAGAACGAATAGCCGTGTTGGACGGTCTGCGTCGACCATATTGAGCGCCAAGGCGAGTCCGCCGCCCAAATCGCTTCCGTCGGGGGAAACCGGCTTAGCGTACTCGGTGAGCGCCGCCGTTTCGGAGAGCGTTTGTTCGATTTGCGATTCCCCGCCGAAGGTTACAATGCCAATCCGATCACCCGGTCCACGGTTGCGCTGGAGATTGTCGATCAGCTCTTGAATGTTCTGGTGCGATTCTTCGGTCAGCGAACGACTGCGATCTGCGACAACAATCACGTCGACGCCGTAACCACCCAGATTGACCAAGGGACCGGTCATCGCCAGCAGCAGGACAACGACAATTCCCGCACGCAACCAGCCGGTGACACCCGAAACGTACCCGTAGCGGCGAAACAGCCACAGTAGCGGCAAGGCCAGCAGAAAAAGTTCCGGGTATCGAAAATGGATCATGACTTTAATGCCGAAGTCGATGTTTTTGTCGACTCTTGTGGTCAAACATTGTTCCGCAGCCCTGTTCGTGGGCCTAACAATTTCAGGGACTCGCGGGTCGTATCACTCCCGACCCTTCGGTTTTTGCAAGCTTAGGTTTCAGCACGTGCCAATCTAAAAATGCAACGACGAGAATCAGCACTAATCCCGCGAGGACGACCCAGGAAAAGGGGTTGTCCAGTTCAAACTCCGATGGCGACTTGGTAATCGCAGGCGACCGCGCTCCGCTCCCTAAACTCAGCAACGTTGATTCCTGGGGATCGTGAAAGTTGACGGCAAATCGGTCGATCGGCGTTTCGCCGTCGCGCAGGGTATAGATGCCGGTATCGCTTAAAACAGGCAACTCCACCAACGCCGTCCGTGCCAGTTGTCGACTTGTTCCTTTGTGGTCGAGCCACAATTGCTGTGACTCATCGATCTGGTCCGGTGGGGCTCCTTCGAACAATCGAAACTGAATCGTTTCGTTGAGCCGATAGTTCCAACGTCTTAATCCGGGCAGGCTGTCTCGCCGCAGCATGACCAAATTGCTGATCAGTATCGGCCAATCGGGGCTCTGGGCCAAATTGGAACGCTGCAGATCGATATTGAGTACATAGGCCGTCGCTTGTGTTTGATTCAGCCGGGCCAAAAGCGGTGTAGTACCTGAACTGATTAGCGGTGTGGCGTCAGCGGTGACCGGTTGCACGCCCCCCCAAATAACGCCCTCCAAGACGACCCCCTCCACAAGGGGATTTCGCTTTTCGACCAACAGCCGCCCACCCAGGTTACGGGCGTTGTTTCGCGCCGCTTCGGTTCGGTCGATCGGCCCGATGCCCAACCACCACAGATTTCCGCGGCTTTCCGGCAGGCGATCGGCTCGGCCGATAATCAACTGGGCGGAGTCCGAATCGGCGGTTTGAAGATCTGGTATCGATTCGAGAACCCGGTGGACATATTGGCCCGCCGTTTCGTCGGGCGGAAACGAAACCGAGTAACTCAATAAACGGACCCTTGGTTCAACCAAAGTGACGTGGTTATCGATTTCCAAACCGTCGTTGTTGTGAGTAACTGTGACGTTCAGTTCCCCCAATCCACCCGGAAGATTTGATTCCAAAGGCAGCGACGACTGGGCAGGTAAGGAAACCATCTTTTCAAAGATCGCCCGGTCCTGGTTTCGTCCGGTGACCACAGCATCGACGGCCAGTCGACCATGATTGCTTAATTGCAAAAACAAACGCCCTTGGTTTGTTGCCGTGTCGATGGTCCACCGCGCGGTGGTTATGCCGATGTTTTCCAAGGACCGACCGACGGCGACCGTTTCCATTCGATTGGGGAGCGGGGTCTCCTCTTCGGGAAGTCGGTCGGTGAGAAATAGTAACTCGCCGGTTTGTTCCGCCAGTTGCGTGCCCAGATCCCAGGCAAGGTGGAATTCGTGTACCGGCTCCGCGGGATTCCACTTGTCGAGCGCTCGTTCTGCTTCAGCCCAAGGGACGGCGGGTCCCGCCAGCATTGTTGGGCGGCGACCCGTGGTAATGAGTGTCACCACGCTGCCGCGCTGAAACTTTGCGGCGCGGCGCTGAAGTTCCTCGATGGCGGTGTCCCGAAAAGAAGGCTGACCTGGGGGCCGGCCACCCATTGATGCGGAGTTGTCGAGCACAACAACAAGATGAGTGACTTGCGCGAGCTGCTCAAACCGCGGTTGTGCCAAGAGCAAACTGAATAACAGCGCCGCCATCAGCTCTAACAGGAGTGTTCGTGTAATGGGGAGTCGTTCCCGTCGGCGTCCCGCACTGCGGACTTGCGAGTTGGTGCTCCACAGATGCAGCCCTGCGACCTGTAATGGCGGATGGCGACGATGAAACAAGTGAATCGCCAAAATTGCCGGCAGGGATAACAGAGCCAACAGACCCCACGGATTAGCAAACGGCATATCGCTCTCGGGACAGAATCGATCTTACAGGTTTAACGATTGGGTAAGTGATTTCTCCAGGAATGCGAATCATGTTGCACGCAGCATCCCGACGGGGCAGAGATCGTCGCGACAGAGATCCGCTAGTCCTTTCTCAGCAATCGCAAGGGCATACAACGCATGGGTTCGACGGCAATTTCGCGCGATATCTCTTTGAAGTCGTGTCAGCCGCACCCGATACTCGTCAATCGTTTTCTCATCAACGATGAGGTCGACTTCGGCACCCGATTCGAGGTCGATCAAACGGCGATTGCCCAGTTTGTTCGGATTGGATTCCCATTCGTTTAATAGTTGAATGACCCATAACGTACTGGCATTGCCTGCGAGGCGTTGAATCATGGTTTGCGGATCGTGCTCGAACATAAAATCGCTGATGACGATGCGGACCGACTGACGTCTCATTGGAACCAAATTCTGCCCGATCAACTCCGGTAGAGTGGCTCGCCCATTAAACGGTGTTTGCGACAAACCATCGATTTGTTCGTACGGAACCGATTCCAACGGCCGGCGATCGTCCAACAACAACACGGAAGGCCGCGCACCGAGTTCCGCTGCCAAAGTGGCAAACAATCCGGCGAGGCGACAGGCTGTCGTTGACTTGACGGATCCTCCCGAAGTCATCGAGGCGCTGGCATCCAACAGAATTTCCGTGCGTGGACTGATTTCCTCTCGATAAAGCCGCACGAACAACTTGTCCGAGCGCGCGTAAGCAGCCCAATCGAGATGGCGCACATCATCGCCCGGGATGTACTCGCGATGCTCCTGAAACTCGAGCGATGAACCGCTACTTCGGCCGAGCAACTCTCCGGCGCTGCCGGCGACCGGTGACTTGGGCAATCCAAGCTGATACTGGTCGGCGGCCTGTCGGACTTCGGGATCGTTTCGCATTATGAGAACAAGTTGATTGTGACCGGCTCGACGTCACCGATTGGGATCGGAGGGATGTGACGTGCCAGAACTGAAATTGCATGTTCTTAAATTGCTTGGGAACTTATCTCCTGCATTATAGGCTTTCACCGTTCGTTTCAGCCGATTGCCAGATTCTGACGCAAATTATCGGCGAGCACCGAACGGTGAAAGCCTATAATG
>JANQRQ010000002.1 GCA_028284485.1 Planctomycetaceae bacterium
GTGGTGCAGAACTGGAATTGGGGCACGACGAAGCAGCTTGGGAGGCACTCGACCGATTCTTGCGGACGTCGCCCGGCAGCGAAGAAGACATCCCGCGATTGCGGGGTCGCTCGAAAGCACAGATTGCACTGGCGACAGCGTTTCGGAACATCGCTGCGTTCCGTTTGGGAAAAGACAATCGGCTGCTGATGGAAGACTTTGTGTGTGACTTGGGGGCCAGTGGGATCGGCCCCGTTGAGGGAGTCATTCTCGAACGAATTCTCGACAAAGCCATCGATGTTCGCATACCAAACGAACGGAATTTGAATGTCACCGAAGCGGATTGGGCGCGATACCAAACTTATTTGGCACAGGTGGCCGCCGCCATTCAAATGGCCTGCTCCGGCGAAAAAAGTTCCGGCGATCCACTAACGTGCGCGAGTTGCGGGGCCGACTATGTTCATCCGCTTGTCGCCGGTCATCAGATTATCAAAATGCCGACGAAGTCGTATGGCGACGGAGCCGGTACGATGCGCGGTGACGGTATGCTCGAGTTTAGAAGGCATAATGTCGTTTCTGAAATGCGGACCCGTACCGTTGCGGAGAACGGGCAGACTCGCGAGGAAACTTACGTCGTGCATGTACCACTTCTGGAGAATGTCATCTTCCAGCCGGGTGAGGTCATACCGTTAGACTACTACTACTATCCGCCAGAATCGGAAGCTGCCGTACCTGCGCCAATACCAGATGGAGACATATTCGACGCGCCTGCAGCACCCGGCCTGATCGAGGAAAGTCCCGCGCCGCCGGCAGCGGCCGCGAATGTTCCGGTCAAGACAGTCCCCGGACCTGATGCAGCGGCATGAATGCAGCCGCGTTCTTCATTGGTATCTCATGAACCCGTTTGCGCAAGGGGCGCGATGGTCACGCCGATGAAGCTGTCGTGACTGCTGCTGGAACAAAGAGTAGGGCCGGAGGGACTCGAACCCCCAACCAACAAATTATGAGTTTGCTGCTCTAACCGATTGAGCTACGGCCCCAGGACATTGTCTGTCCGATGTACGCCTTCGAAACGCAGACGGGCGTGACTCACCAGATTATCAAAGCCAAGAGCGCAAGCGAAGGCTGCGCGCACGAATCGGCAGGCCAGATCAAATTTTCCGCAATCCATCGGAAGAATGTACGAGTGTGTCGATTTGGGCGCCATTCTCACGACTTCGTCGCCCGCTAAAATCAACCGCTCTAATTCGGCCGCTCGCCACGCGACATCCGTTCCTCGATCTCGTTGATGAGATCGGGAATGTCTGCCACCGACTCGATAATGTCGTGGGCGCCTGCCGCAACCAATCGCGAAGCCGCCTCGTTGCATCGGCGGCGGACTTCGTCATCCGGTAGCGCGTCAATTTCTTCGGCAGATAATCCAACTCCGTTACCGGTTCGCGTGACGCCGACCGTCCAACAGCCGGCGTTTCTGCCCGCTTCGATTCCGACCGGAGTATCGTCCACTTTGACGACAGTCCACAGCGGATAAACGTCGAGTTGCTTCGCTGCTTCGTACAGCAAATAGGGTGCAGGGCGGCCCCGAGGTGTGTCCTCGGCACACAAGACACAGTCGGGCGCGTAACCTTGACGTCGAGCCTCGTTGGTAACGATTTCCATCAACTCACGTGTGTATCCTGTGGACGAGCCGATTCTGAGCCCGCGGCTGCGGCACTCGTCGACCGCTGCCGATACCCCAGTAATGACGTCGCAGTGATGCCGAAGCGTTTCTTTCTGCAGCGGCAAAAAGTCTGCGTACATGGCGTCGATATCTTCATCGCCACAAGGCTGGCCGAACTTCGCCCTCCAGGCTTCGTCCACGCTGGGCGTGGCCGCGATCGCCGCAATGTGATCCCGCTTTGCCATTCCCATCGGCTCGCGGGCCTGCGCCTCGGTGATGTCGACTCCACGGCTGCGAAAGATTTCTTGAAATACGATCGCGGGAGCTCGGCTTCCATGATCGACGGTCGTGCCGGCCCAGTCGAAAACGACCGCCTGCAGGTACTTGCAACGTTGCGCCATCAACTGTCTCCTATCCACTGCCGCCACGCTCGATCGGCCAAACCGAATGCAAGCGTCATTCCAGCTCCACCTGTTCCCACGACAATATGCACGCCGTCGTCTGTGACCGTTTCGAAAACTGGCATCGATGGATGCTTGGCGTAAACACCATGCCATCGTTCTGCGATCGTCCAATCCTTCAGCCGAATAACTCGCTGTAGTTCTCGCAGCATGAGGTCGTCGATCTCTGATTTATCGAACGGCGTGATGTCCTCCCCATATTCGTGAGAGTCCCCCAGGATGACATCGCCCGCTGGCCGTTGGGAAGCCATGACATGAATACCGTAACGATCTAACTCCGGAGAGTCATTCTGAATGCGAGCCCGCACCGCCGCTAATGAGGGACAATCGCCGAACGATGTGTAGTGCCGCAATGTCAGACCGCTGGCGATGTGAGGCGCACCGGGTTGGGCGGAGGGCTGACTGACGGTGCGGAGCATCTGCAGCTTACAAAGTTGCAGACCCGAATGACTGAGCACATCGGGATAAAGTGTCTGCAGGTCGCTGCCGCTACAAACAATAATCCGATCGGCATGCCAGTTTTGACCGTCGGCAGCGGTGATCCGGCCCACGTCGACCTTAATCACCGGCGTTTCAAAACGACAAGCGACGTTGTGACATTCCGCCAGCCAGGCGGCGATTTGTGAAGAGGCCGTCCTTGGATCGACTCGCAGTTCTGTCGGACTCAGCAGGCCACCCAATAATTCCTCCGGATTGGCCAGCGTCGATTTCTCGGTGACTTCTGTTGGCGTCAGCAGCAGACACTCATGCGTCCGCCGGTCTGCGAATTCCTGGAGGACAGACATTTCGTCGGCATGATGTGCGAGATGAATCGCCCCGCATTGTTCCACCTCGACAACGCCTTGCGCGTGCAATTCGAGCCAAAGGTCGCGTGACCGCAAGGCAAGCGAGTAGAGTTCTCCAGCGGGTTGTCCGATTGGCCAGATCATGCCGAAGTTGCGGACCGACGCGCCTTGGGCTAGGAGCGTACGTTCCAGGAGTAGAACTCGCAGCTTTCGCCGGGCTGCCTGCCAGGCATGTGCCAATCCGACGATCCCTCCGCCAATGACAGCCACGTCGTACGAATCGGTCATATTCTTGCTTCAAAACCCGTTTGTGCTTGTGTATGAACCTTCATCATTAGTTCAACTGCGACGCATCAGACTTTTTGAAACTGTCTGGTGGAGTGTTTCAAAACCCGGTTGTGCTTGTGTATGAACCTTCATCATTAGTTCAACTGCGACGCATCAGAGGGTTTTGAAACTGTCTGGTGGAGGATCGGCTTCAGCGACTGATTGCTGGAGGTATTGTGCAAAGTGCGACAATGGCGGTGTGGTGGCGTTGGGGTCTTTCGCGGCGTCGTCCCATCGTCTCAACCGCACTGCCCCATCGCAGTGGTCGTTGGCTTCGAATTCGGCAACCTCTTCCGCGGTCATTGTTCCCCCCTGCAGCTCCAAGCTGACAATTGACGGCTGGCTTAACTGTTGCCGGTAATTCGGATCGACCGCGCACAGGTATCGCTTGGCGGGAACATGCAATCTGACCGGTTCGGTGACCGCAGCGGGGAACAGTTCTCGCAGGTAGTTGTAGCCGGAAGTTTCGTGCCGATCGTCGATCCCGTCGTCGGGAGCATCATCGGGAAGGTCGTGCAGTAAGTGGCCGACATCGTGCAATAGTGCAGCGGCAATTAACGAGGGCGGCGCTTGCTCGTTTTCGGCGAAAGTCGCTGCCTGCAAGGCGTGCTCCAACTGGGTCACGCATTCGCCGCCGTATTCCGAGTCGCCACGCTTCTCAAACAGCTCCAAGATTTCATCCACGGTGGGCATTGGGACTCCTGAATCGAAATACGGTGTAGAGAATTGCGAAATCTGTTACTCAATTCAACGCGATTTGTCTGCGGACGGTAACTGTTTAGGGATGAATCGCAACGCGAATCGGCCGATTACGGAGGGCGTCATCAATCGCGTCGTTCACCTTTGCCAAAGGATACGATTCTTCGACGAGCAATGCGAATGGGAAGTCGTCATGAAATTGTTCCAGGAAACTGACGGCTGTTTGCAGATCTTGAGGTGCGTAATTGTGTACGCCGCAAATCGACAGCCATCGACGGACAAGCTGCTGCGGATCGATGGCAATCGATCGCGATTCCATCACCGTTCCGACCAAAATTACGTTCGCTCCGATGTCTCCAAATAAGCACGCTGCCTCAGCTGCAGAGGGAGCCCCGGAGAGTTCCAAGATGACATCAAACGATGAGCTTTGACATTGCTCGGCGAGTCGCTGCTCGAGCATTTGCTGATCGTCGGTCCATTCGATCGTGGCATTGGCACCGAAATCGGCAGCCCGCGCAAGCCGATCGGCGGCGGGATCACAAATGGCGACCAAAGCCGCTTGTTGAGTCTCGGCATACGCTGCCGCCGTCAGCCCTAACATACCGGCACCAAAAATCAGTACTCGGCGACCTTCGATCGAACCTGCACGCCGAAAGGCTGCAACAATGGTTGCGGTTGCACAATTGGCCGGACAAATCACTTCCTTTGGTAGGTCGGTTTCAAGCTTTACAACAGCGGAACCGCTCCGTAGAAGAATGAACTCTGCGAACCCGCCGTTGAGTGCTGCTCGTCCCACGGCTCGTTCATGACCATACTTGGAAAGCTCTGTGCATTTTTGTGGCAATCCTCTCTGGCAGCGATGGCATTGACCACACGATACCGAGGTCGACCACGTCACGCGGTCGCCCACCGCTAAGGGGGACCCACCGAGATCAGTCAGTGGTGGATCGCCCACTGTGGTGACAACGCCGACGATTTCGTGTCCCAGTATCGATGGAACAGCCTCGGTTCTCTTACCGGTAATTGTGTGCAGGTCGCTGCCACAAATGGTGCAACATTCGATGCGAACCAAGGCTTCCCCGCGTTCCGGTGTCGGGAGCGGAAAGTCCCGAATCTCCAGCGGCCGACCTGCTCCTTCGAAGACAGCTGCCCGGCCGGTTTCAATTCGCTGCTGCATCGGTTTGCCCCCTGATGATTGATTGGTCTTCACCTTCCGTTGCAGCGGCATCGCCGGTCAGTTTGCGTTGAAAGTAAACGAGTGCCGCCAACAGTGCGAAAATGGACGAACCTGCCACAATCAACATGGTCGTCAGAAAAAATGGCAAGACCTCGTCGGGCGCATCGACTGCCGATCGAAATCCGATCACGACTGCATATCCGAGATATCCGATTGCGTCGGCCAGATACATCAAGAACCCCAGATTTCCGGGATGACGAGACGCGGCAATCAGTCGTTCAAAAATCGTTGTGTGAAAGGCCACATACGGGATGTACAGTCCCACACCGCAGGCGACCATGAATGCAAAGGGAGTCGTCAGCTGACCCACCTGCATGATCACCGACGCGCCCACCAAACCAAACGAAACACACATCAAACCGACAGCGATTCGAATGGCGTGCAAGTTGTGACGAATCCAAATCGCCAGGGCATTAAACCCGGTGACAAATATCGCCACAATCATTTCCGATCTCGCGAATACGGACGGCGTTTCGTCGACACCCATATCCCGCCAGATTTCGACGCCGAAATCGTCTCGGACCGTTCGAATGACTGTTAATGCCACGTATACGAAAACCAATAGCGACAAACCGGGCCAGTACTCCGACGAGAAGACCTTGCGTTGGGATCGATTCATCACACGCCGCTGCGAGCGTAGTTGCTGGTCGACATTGTCGGGCGGCGGCGTCGCACTGAGGAGCCAAACGGAAAGTAACAACGGCGGGAAAAAAATCATGCCGGCGACCATCGGCATGTGAAATTCGCTGACGCCCTGCTCAAGTACCAGCCAGCGTCCCACCGATTTGACGACGCCGGAGGAGACGATAAAGCTGGCGCACAACGCCGCGGTCAACGCCTCGGTTTGTCGCCGACCTTCCAGATAGGCCAGGACAAGACCAAACACCATCCCCAGCGGCAACCCGTTGAGGAATAGCATGAGGACTTTTAACGGCACCGGAGCAAAGGCGAATCCGACGAGTGCGAGTTCCGCGAAGACGATCAGGCCCACAATCGACAGGGCCCGGTATTCGCTTTTCATCTCAGAAACGACCTTGATGCCGATGAACTTCGAGAGCATATATCCGGAGAGTTGTGAGATCACCAAGATAGATTTCAGGCCCAACCCGAAGATCTCTTGCCCTTCGAATGTTGCTGCCGTAAACGGCTTCCGAAACGCGTACATGCAGAAGTAGGTGCAGAAAGCCGCAATGGCTGCGGTGAACAAGTTCTTTTGCGTGACCTGTCGCGTTTGCACTATGGTCATCCTCAAGAACACAAAACGATCGGTCGGAATGCGACGACTCAACTTTCCAAGACCGCTGGTGCTGTGTCCGGACTACTTGTCATTCAATTCGAATTGCTGCCTGTCGTACTACCAGCGGAGACGAATAATCAACAAACCTACGGCACGGCGATGAAGATCGGGTTAAGGATCGAAAAAGTCGGTGATTAACAATGGGCCGGTCTCACGCCGCGCCTGCATTAAGGGATTTGTGCTGATTTGAGTGTTGCTCAGTATATGCCGACCAGACGATATTGGGCGAAGCAGCGCTTCAAATCCTGATGGCATCTTACTCCGACAATTGCGAGATGCAATTTCAGAAGGCGTTGAGGATACCGGCACGGCCACCGGATTTGTAAACGCGCCGACCATTGCTGCAGATAGGGGCGAGAATCGGATAACATATCGATGCGGTTGTAGCCCGCTGATTGTGATAAGTTGCCGGGCCACCTGAAGTTCGATGGAGTCAATCCGGTTGTGAATGAGCAGCGATTCGAATTTGGCAAGAATTGGCAGCAGTTCCTCAAGCATATGGACGAGGAACGGATCGAAGCTGCCATCGCATCGGTGCGCACGATACTAGTGCTCGACACATTAGAGGGGAAAACATTCCTCGATATCGGATGCGGCAGCGGATTGTTCAGCCTGGCCGCCCGGCGATTGGGGGCGGTCGTCGTTTCTTTCGATTACGATCAGCAGTCGGTGGCTTGTGCTCAAGAACTAAAGCGGCGATTTGCTCCGGATGATTCCGACTGGCGAATCGAATCCGGTTCGGTCCTCGAGGAGGAATTTCTTTCGTCATTGGGGACGTTCGACGTCGTCTATTCCTGGGGTGTCCTGCATCACACTGGCGAGATGTGGCAGGCGATAGAAAACGCCAGTCGTCGAGTTGCCAATAACGGGCTGTTCTGCATTTCGATTTACAACGACCAAGGTGGAGCCAGCCGACGCTGGAGAACTGTGAAAAAGCTCTACAACCGATCGCCGGGCATTATCCGTTGGTGCATGGTTCTTGCCATGGCGGTCTATCAGGAAGGTCGGGCGGCATTGATCCGCGCGATCCGATTTCAAAACCCGCTGCCATTTCAAGATTGGGCCAGAAAGAAGGCCGAGCGCGGCATGTCGCCGTGGTACGACATTGTCGATTGGGTCGGGGGATATCCCTTCGAGGTCGCCAAACCGGAAGAGGTGTTCGACTTTGGCAGTGCACGCGGCATGCGACTGATCTACCTGACAACTCAAGCCTGCGGCTACGGCTGTAACGAGTTTACGTTCGTCAAGGGCGAGTCGGCGGATTCTTGACACAGAGCCGCGCGGTTTCTGCGTTCGGAAAACGGAGAAGCGAGCGAGGTCTATCCAACACCCCCGCTCCCACTTCACGCGGCGCCCCCCATCCAACAGGTTGTCACGGCAGATCAATCTTTGCCGCAGCACTTTTGAGGGCTCCCCCCTCTTGTCCACTGATAACCCCATCTCGCCTCAGATCATTAATTCCTTGACCGAATCTTTTCATGAATTGCCCGCGATTCCTGACACCGCTGAGGGAATTGAAAATCAATTTATTGATGACATCCGCCAACGTGCAGCCGAGTGGTGTCTCCAATAATCGATTCTCGACACCGGAATTCACGTTGACGATTTTCAGAATGGGACTCATATCGGAATTCGGACAGGTGTCTTCCGTATCAATAACACCGTCACCGTCCGAGTCCTCTGGGAGATTCGGAACGAGAGGATCGGGATCTTCTCCATCGAGCAAACCGTCACCGTCGGTATCGGGATTATTGGGGTCGGTGAACTCAATTCTTTCGACACCGTCCGTTAGTCCGTCTCCGTCGGTGTCGGGGTTGAGTGGATCGGTCATTGTGATTTCGATTTCGAAGGCATCACCGAGCCCGTCACCATCAGTGTCGTAAACGTTCGGGTCAGTCCCCGCCTCAAATTCCTGCAGGTTCGTCAGCAGGTCTTCATCGAGGTCGCCGTCGGCATCGGGCGTGTTGGGGTCGAGACCTGGCACGGAATTCTCCCAGAAGTCGGGCATGCCATCGCCATCGGTATCGTTGGTCTCATCCGGGATGAGTGGCTCGGGATCGGCACCGTCAGGTATTCCGTCACCGTCGGTGTCGGGGTCGAGCGGATCGGTTCCTGAAATGACCGTTTCAAAACCATCTGGCAGGCCGTCACCGTCGGTGTCGGGGTTGTTCGGCATTGTGCCGCGATTGAATTCCTCGACGTTTGTCAGGCCGTCGTTGTCGAGATCGCCGTTGCCATCGGGTGTGTTGGGGTCGAGCCCCTCGACGGAATTCTCCCAGAAGTCGGGCATCCCATCCCCGTCGCTGTCATTTGTCTGATCGGGAACAAGAGGATCGGGATCGGAACCATCAGGTAATCCGTCTCTATCAGTGTCCGGATTGTTGGGGTCTGTGAACGCTTCTCTCTCCTCGCCGTCCGATAAACCGTCGCCGTCGGTATCCGAGTCGAGGGGATTTGTTTCAGAAACGAAGACTTCAAATCCGTCAGAGAGGCCGTCATTATCAGTGTCATCATTGTCTGGTAGCGTCCCGCGATTGAATTCTTCGATGTTCGTCAGGCCATCGTTGTCCGCGTCTTCGTCGGAGTCCGGCGCATTGGGATCGAGGCCGAACAAGTTTTCGTAGCCATCCGGCATACCGTCACCGTCGGTGTCCGGGTCAAGGGGGTCGGTACCAGTGTTGTTGACTTCCTGGCCATCCGATAGCCCGTCGCCGTCGGAATCGGGGTTGTTCGGATTTGTGCCTCCATTGAATTCTTCGAGATTCGTTAAGTCGTCGCCATCGGGATCTCCGTCGGCGTCCGGAGTATTGGGATCGAGACCATTCTCGATCTCGTAGTCATCCGGCATGCCATCACCGTCGGTGTCGACCGGGCCATTGGGCTGGAGTGGATCGGGGTCTTCGCCGTCCAGCAAACCATCGCCGTCGGTGTCCGGATTATTGGGGATTGTCCCAAGGAGGAATTCCTCGAGATTTGTCAGACCGTCGCTATCCAGGTCGTCGTCTGCATCGGGTACGAATTTGTTGAGACCGAACAAGTCTTCATAGTCGTCCGGCATTCCGTCGCCATCAGTGTCAGGGATGTGAACAACCTCTGTCCCAGTTATTTGAAGGACTGCAAGCGGAATTAAATCAATTCCCAAAGGACTTTCGACCCTTACACTCACGTCAGCGATTTCGAAGCTCGCGAGTTGAGCTTCGAGGGCTGGAATGTCATCGGTGTCGCCGAACAAGACTGTGTCGCCTGTGAAATCAACGAGTCCAACGACAATCTGGACGTTGGTCGCGCCAATGTCATTAATTCCGTCGAAGACTAGGGGTGATACGTCATTGATCGTGAAGTCGACAAAGCTAAACCCGGGACTACCGTCGACCGTATAGCTAACCGTCGCTCCGCTACCGTCGACGTACTGAAACGTGTCGAATGTATCGATGGCAAGATTTAAGTTGCCACCAGGTGCACCAGGAAAGACGCCGATTATCGGGTTGACGTTGACATCGGCAATTCCGGTGAAATCGACATTAAAATCGAGTGTGGCAGCTTCGCCCGACAAGATGCCAAGGCTGGAAACGTCCTGAGTGGTGACGGCAACGATTCGAAGCTCGTACTCCTGCGCTTTCGCCGAGGGACTTGCGAAAAGAGCCAAACTGGCTGTTATTGCGGGAACAAACGTAAGACGCTGCGTACCGGTCATGATCTGAGTGGCCCCCCGGAATTATGACTTTGGAGCGTGGAGCTAGCGTTTCGGTATTAACAAGTCCAATGTGGCTTGAAGGTGTAGCGTAGCGAATTCACGCGACAAATTCCGTAGAAAAATGTTGGCGCATCGACTTAGCGATGAGCAAACTGCAATGGAAAGGTCTTCACTGCAGAGCGTCTTGCGCCGCGCGTGATTAGGGGCTCCCACATTCTGATCGCTAATGCTTGTCAGATCATTAGCGCGCATGTCGCATGAGAAAGCCTCACGTCCAATCCTTTGCCGAAAACGATGCCGTGTTGCCATAGCGTGCTGTTTCGCGGCACCGTGCGGTAACTCGTTGGTGGCATTGGCGATGAATCGTGGGCCGGCGATGCATGTTTCATTCGTGCAACGTCTCGTTAGAAACGTCTTTTTGGTGCGCGCTCTGTAACCTCACTGTTAATTGAAACTTACGCAAATGTGAAACTTCTTGAACAGACTGGCATGCAGTCTGCGTTAGTCCCATCCCCAATGCACTGAAACAGTCTTCAATGCACATCCCGATCATCTGTTCAACACTTGAGGAACATCTGCATGTCGAATCCCGAAGAAAAGGCCCCACGCTTTAAGATCACTCGTCTCGAAGATCGTATCGTCCCGAGTATCTGCTGGTGGGACTGCTACTGTGACGACGATTGCTGCGACGACGATGATAACGGCGGCAGCTCGAAGAAGGGCGGAAGCTCGCGTAAGGGCGGAAGCTCACGGAAACGTGGCGGTAGCTCCCGAAAAGGCGGAAGCTCGCGTAAGGGTGGAAGCTCACGGAAGCGTGGTGGCAGCTCCCGAAAAGGCGGAAGCTCGCGTAAGGGTGGAAGCTCACGGAAACGTGGTGGCAGCTCCCGTAAGGGCGGAAGCTCTCGCAAGGGCGGCAGCTCCCGAAAAGGTGGAAGCTCTCGTAAGGGTGGTAGCTCCCGAAAAGGCGGAAGCTCCAGAAAGCACCGACGAGGACGTCGTAAGCATTGGTAGGCAATGCCGAAACATCCCTCTTCATGTGCCCCAACGCATCGCTGCCTAACGCAATGATGCGGGCACAAGAAGAGTAGCCTCTGGGATGAGTAGAAACTCGCGGCTGATTTCGATCAGCCGCGTTTTTCTATGCGCTCGCGGCAGATTAGCTACTCATGAAGCCGTCAATGCGTCACAAGTACCGATTAATGCGGTTCCAACGAGTCTGGCGGATGAAGGAATTGATCCGTTTGCGTCCCCCGGAAAGCGGCAACCCGCAATCGCCGCAAATCTGTGTTCGCCATTTTCGAGCTAAGCTTTCGTAGAGTCTGCGCGCCGGCGTGCGCGCAGTTGACTGTGCTCAATCTCTGTCCGTTCATCAACGGCGTTAATCAGGCCACTACTGAAGGATGTTCTCATGTCAGAAACAAACCAGAAACAAGTCAACGACGATCGAGAGAATTGCCCGCATTGCGGCGACGGCGACGAAACCTTTCGGTACATGGACCGCTTATGGAAGTTCGATGTGGATGAGGCCCGAAAAATCGTCAACGACGGGCGTGAAGCTGTCGAACTCGAACCCGAAGACGTCCAATTTAGCGTCGACGTGTGTCGGATTTATCCCCAGCATGTCAAGCACGTCAATCCCGAGTATCCCGGCATCATTGCTCACATTTGGTATCCGGAACCGGATGGCACCGTCGCGCACGGTCACTTGCTCATCGATGGTCACCACCGTGCCGCGCGATGCCTCGAGCTTGAACGACCTTACTACGTTCACATTTTGTCCGAGGAAGAAAGCCGACGAGTCATGATCGACGGTCCCGACATCGAAGAGATACTGGCGAGTACGCAATCGGAAGTGACTCCGGCTTAACGACGGCGAAACGGAGTCGACAAGAGGACCCCTCGCGTGTCGAGTTCAAAAGCAACGTTGCCCAAGGTCCGATCGGACCTAACCGTTCGCAAGATTAGCGACGACGAATTCGTCGTGAAGACGCGTGCGCGCCGGGAGTACTTTTGCATTGGGCGGGAAGAACATTTTCTGCTCATGCAAATGGAGATCAACGGGACCGTCGATGGATTGGTCGACGCGTTCGAAAAGGAATTCGGCGATACGCTGACGAATGACGACATCGATGCTTTTCTCAAATTGTTGCGTTCCCGTGGTCTGACGACCGATGTCACCGACGAGCAATTACAGCTCGAACGCGCAAAGAACAACAATCCCGAGGAAGACGAAGAAGAGACCGGTCATAAACAAAATTTGCTGTTTTATCGGGTCCCGCTGTACGACCCCGATCGGTTGTTTTCACGACTCGAACCGGCGCTTTGTTGGATTTGGACCCGTGGCTTTTTGGTGGCGGCGGCGCTGATGCTCGCGACCGCTGCATTAGTTTTGTGGACGAATCGCGGAGATGTGGCGTCGGGTTTTTCGCAGGCTATGCGCTGGGAAACAGTTGTTGTCGTTGGTTTCGCGATTCTCATGTCGACGGCCCTGCATGAGTTTGCACACGGTATCACCTGCAAGCATTTTGGCGGCGAAGTCCGCGAAGTCGGTGTGCTGTTAATGTTCTTCATGCCGTGTATGTACTGCAATGTCTCCGATGCATGGCTCATTCCAGAACGGTCAAAACGTTTATGCATTACGGCTGCCGGCGCGATTTGCGATTTGTGTTTGTGGTCGCTGTGCGTCTTTGTGTGGCGAATTACGATTCTCGACAGCCTGATCAACCATTTGGCATTTGTGATGATGACGATTTGCGGAAGTCGTAGTCTGATCAATATCAATCCGTTACTCAGGTTCGACGGCTACTACTTGGTGAGTGACGCCCTTTCGATACCAAATCTCCGGCCGCGGGCGATGGCGTATTGGATGTCGCACCTGCGTTGGCTGCTTTGGGGGGCAGAAAAGCCGGCCAAAGAACCACGCGGACGGGCATTGCTGATTTACGGAATATTTTGCTGGCTGTTCGCCATCGTGCTGTTGGATTTGATCTTTTTTCGAGTGGTGAAATACGTGGCCGACGAATTCGGCCTCATCGGTATTGCGTTTTCGTTGTTGCTGTTGGCCTACGCGATTCGGCGTGTATTCAAAGGTTTTTTTGCAAGCGAGTTTGTCAAAATGGTCAAGACGAGAAAGAAGCGAACGTCAAAATGGCTCATGGGAATTGCCGGAGTCTTGGTGCTGCTATTTGTCGTGCCGGTGCCCTATTACGCGTCCGGTGAGTTCGAAGTGCGCCCGGGAGTGATGGTGGAAACACGAGCCCCTGTCGCCGGCTTCATTCGCCAAATTGCCGTCGAAGAGGGGGCGCGGGTCGAAACAGGCGATTTACTCGTACGCCTCGAATCGCCCGATTTGGATAACCGAATCGCAACCAAGCAGGCGGAACTGCGCGAGTCCGAAGCGAAACTGGCGAAACTACGAGTCGGTCCCCGCCCCGAAGAGGTCAACGAGCAACGCCATCGTGTCTCGCGGCTTGCCTCGTGGGTCAAACTCGGCGAGGAAGACTTGGAACAATCACGACGTAGTTACGAAAACGAGTTGGAGGTTTTGGACAGTCAAATTCGCGAGTCGGAAACGGAGTTGGAATTCGCCAAAAACGCCTTCGTACAGTCGCAACTTCTTTACAACCAAGGGGCACTGGCCGGAGTGCAATTGAAATCGGAACGCAAAGGATTGACTGTTCTCGAGGCCAAACGCGATGCGATTCGGGCCGAACGACGTGCCCGCGTGGCAAAAGGTGTTCGGACCGCGGAAGGGGAATTGGCAAAACGCCGACAGGAGTTGGCCGATGCGATTGCCAAGCTTTCGTTGTTGGAGGCCGGCACCCGGCATGAGGATTTGACGGCTGAGGAAGCCCATCAGGAGCGCGTCAAAAAGGAATTGGAATTTCTGACTGCTCAGCGGGAGCGTCTGGAGATTGTTGCGCCGGTTTCCGGCGTTGTCGCCACACCGCGAATGCGGGAAAAGATGGGGCAACTGGCTCCGTTAGGTGGACCGATTTGTGTTATTGAAGATATTGCTTCATCCAGCGTCGAGATCTCAGTCGATGAGGCTACGATTGGCGGAATCAAACCAGGACAACACATCTCTCTCAAAGCGCGGGCCTTGCCATTCAAAACGTTTGACGCTCGCGTGGAACGAATCGCACCCGCAGTGACCCAGAAAGAGCAAGCACAACCAACTCAGAACGTGCAAATCGTCGTCCACTGCTCGGTGGACAACTCTTCGGAACTGCTCAAATTCGGCATGACCGGCTTCGCACGGATCGATCGTGGAACAAAGAGTCTGGGTATCGTTGTGATTCGCAAGATGATGCGCTACCTGCGAACCGAGTTTTGGTGGTGATCGCGCAAGACACTCGGACCTGTCAGTCGAGTCATCGATTCCTGTTTGATTCTGCAGCCGCTGGACTCGTTGGCGGAGTGGCGTGACCGAAGTGACCATAAGGGTCGCCGATTCCGCCATTGGGAAGCTGCAAAACCGGTGCCTGTGGCCCCGATTGGTAGACATGGCCGTAGGGATTCCCGATTCCGCCGTTCGGGAGCATCGTAGGCGGCGAGTTTCCTGCAGGTGGATGCGCATCGGACCAACGTCCGTACGGATCACCAATCCCGCTATTTTGGGGATCGATCGTAGGCGGAAACCCTTCGGAAGGAATATCGTGTGTCGGCCCTTCGAGGACAGGCTCCGTCGAAGGATACTGTTCAGGGCCTTCCAGTAATCCTCCCGGCGCGGCGTCATGATCGATCGGTGGTCCGGGTGGAACCAAATCATCGGGGATCGGCTGTTCTTCGCCGGCGAGTTCGACCCGATGTTGATCGAGCAGCGTTCCTTGTGCCTCGAATAAACGTGCCAACAGCGTGTTGTACTCGGCCAATAACTCTCCGGCGTCGGTAATGGCGTCGATGCGCGATTGCATCGCTTGCTGATAGTCGACCAGCGAGATCAGCAACCAATCTTGACTACCTCCTTGGACGGGAGGAGTCGAGTACCGAATGCGGGCCAGTCTCAGCCAGGCATCGGTTTCGTGGGCCTGACGCATGGCCGATTGAAATCTCTTCCATGCCGCTTCGATTTCGACCAAGAGAGCCGCGAAATCGTATGTGATTTGATTCTCGTATTGTTCCAGCAAGGCATGAGTTTTGGCCAGCTTCAGCTCGTTGACAACGATATCTGCTCTCGCCCTGCGGTTACCCAACGGAACTGCAAACGTCGCACCTAATGTCCAGTCGGTGTAGTCGAACTGAGTCATTTGTCGTAGCGAGTGGTCTAACCGCGATTTGAGACCGCCGGATCGCCACTTGGCGAACACATCGAGTTCGGGAAATCGTGAGTTCTCGGCAGCTGCCAGCTCGATGGCTGACTCCTGCAATCCCAACCGCCGACGAATCAAGTCCGGGCGCCTCTCATACGCGACCTGCACGACCCGATCGAGATCGTACACCTGAAAACCCTGCTCCGGTGCGTCGACCGGAATCAGCGTTGCACCGTCGACCACCGGCAATCCGATCAACTGCCGCAATTGAAAATCGCGTGTCCTTACCGTGCGTTCGGCTCGCAGCTTCTGCTGAATGAACGATTCCAATTGAAACTTGGCCCGCGCTACGTCGGCGTAAATGTTCCTCTCCGATTTGAAGCGGAGTTCTTCAATGCGTACCGTTTCCTGGGCCAGTGGAATGACCTCTTCAATCGCGGTGAGGATGCGGTGTGCCGCTTGCAGGTTCCAGTAGGCCTGTTCGACGCTCCGCACCTCGGCCTGGACCAGTTCTTCCACTTCCCAAATCGTTTGTTCAAATTGTGTTTGTGCCACGCGAATCGGAGCGAGGTTGACCGTTCTTCCCGCACCACGCAATAACGGTTGCCTGATTTCCATGACCAAATCGGACGAGTACGACGGATTGAAAAAATCATCGTCATCATCTTCCTGCGGAAAGAACAGGTAACCCAACGACGGGTCGTAGGCAATTCTTGTCGTCGTTCCCAACGGCCAGGTCTTGTCCAAACTGGCGGAAAAGTTCCCCTCGTCGCGTCGCGTTTGCGCGGAAATGCCCGGCCCGAAAAAGGAATCGGGCGGTTCATTGATCTGGCTTCCCTCGAACTCCGCTTTGAAATTCGGATCGAAGATCGTAGCTTCCCGTTGCCATTCGAACTCGGCAATCAATGGGTCAATCGTGGTGATCGGTTGAATGGTTACGTCGCCGTTCAAGGTGCGCACCACATCCGATTCGCTAAGTGCGTGCAGAACCGCATCTCGTAGAGTCAGCCCTTGCAGGTCGGGAGGATGGCCTTCTGCTGTGGGACGTCCCTCGGCGGCCGATCCGGGTGACTCCGTCAGCGCATGGTCGTTGCGACGATTCGTTTTCAGCCACGGCTTAATTGTGTAACCAATTCCCGGGACTGGGTCGGTTGCGTTCTGGCCGCGGATAACGGTGGCCGAACCCTCTTCCGAGGGCGCAGACGCTAAGCGCAAACCGGAACAGCCGGCTAAAACGGCAAACACAACTGCACAACTCACTGTGCGCATCAAGGCAGCTTCGGGGATCGGAGAAAGATTTTGTTGAGAGGAAACTTAAGCAGACGAAAGAGTGAGAGATTGAAACTATCCGACTGGAATGGAGTTGGCCGGATCGCTGCGGTCACCGCCGGTGGTTGCGCAACGACACGTTACCGGCTCGGTCCGCGAGGAACGAACGGCACGTTGTGGAACGTCAAACTGTTGGGAATTGTGAAGAGAGGGGAATTTTGCGCGGAAATCGTATCCACAAACGGACTTAGTGACAACCCCGCTTTAAACCCTTGTTCTTACGAGGTTTGGGGTTGCCGAGGACGTCTAACGAGCGGCGGGTCACCCACGTGGGCCAATCACACCGAGCGACTAAGCATCGGGCGGATCATCTCCAAAGAGTTGCTCAGTCCATTGGTTTTGAAAGCGCCCCTGCGGATCGGCTTGCTGACGGAGTTGGCAGAACTCGTCGTAACACGGATACAACCGCCGAAGCTGCTCCCGCTTTAAGGGACAATACTTGCCCCAATGCGGTCGGGCATCGAACAGCAGTGCTCCGGTTTCCGCCACAATCTTTGCAAAGTTGAAAAAGGTTTCGCGCCGACGCGGATCAGCGTAGCTGATCAGGCTGATGGCGTACCACGGTTCCTCCCCGCCGCAGGCCATGGAGATCAGTGTGTCATCCGGCAAGACGCGGCGGATACAGATCGGGTAATGATGCAGGTACGATCCTTTAAGTTTTTGTAGCGTATCCCAATAGCCCGCTTCTGTAAGTCGTTGTTCGATGGCTTCGCCGGGAGTCGCATCGTCTCCGCCAAGATGTTTCGATAGCCAAGCGACATAATCCAAAGCAGCCGGAAGCTGTGTTCGAGTCACAAACAGTTCAATCTCGATATGGCGGAACATCTCATGTTCCATGGTCAATTGGCGATCGGAACGGTCGACCACCTTCCAACGGCGCGGAACCAATGCCGGCAGGATTTTGCGATAGAACAACTTTGTAAACAATCGCGGAAGCCAGCGAACCAACAAGCGAACTGCAACGTGCAGCGACACGTCCATACCGAGTAGCCAGTACAGACGGTACAACAATCGAGATCGCGAGTATCCTTGATCGATCTCCCGCCGATGCTGCGCATAAAAACACCAACTCCATGGAACCAAAAAGAACTGTTGCAGTGGATATTCCTCTTCGGCAGCTAGCACCGTATCGAGATCGTCGTAGCGTTCGAAATGCTCTTCGACGTTGTATTGAGAGCGTACGGGAATGGTGACGGAAGTGGCGATTCCCAGGCTTCCCAATGCGCAGCGGGCCGCCAACAGTTCCGGACCGGAATCGATCGTGCGGATTACCGCTTCGCCTGACTGCGAGTCGTACCCAGCAACACGCAGCGACTGCAGATAGTGCGCTAGACTATGTTTGCCCGAACCATGGGTGCCGGTCGATGCAGCGCCGGCAATGGCTTGCTCGGTGATCAACCCCAGCGACGGCATCGTGTAGCCACCTTGCCGGGAAAGCTCCTTCAGCAGATGTTTGATTTGACAGCCGGCTTCCACGACGGCTTGAGCATTTTCGCCGCTTCCTTTCACGCGAACGGAATGCATATTCCGCAGATCAATTACCACATCGTCTCCACGGGGCGCGTCGCTCCAGGCGTGCAATCGGCCGATGACGCGGATGCGCCGATCGCGGTAGCGATCGAGCAGTTCGAGAACTTCCTCCTCGGATCGCGGCTGGAAATAGACCTGCGGCTGAAAGACAACGTTTCTGCCGAAGTTTTTGATGATGTTTCCGGTGGCGTCCGCTGCCATTCGATTCCTTGCGATGTTTGGAAGGCCGCCTTTGGACGGAGGCTTGGTTACTCCACTTTAGCGTTGATTGAATCGAGCGAAAAGAATCCGCCGATTCCGATGCCGCCACCACCGAAACCGCCCGCTTCCATGTCGGAGTCAATGGAATCGCCTTGTTCCACTCGCATTAAGACCTCAGTGATCTCTTCATGAGTGACCCGAGTCTGGCGAACGATCAGTACAGCCATCGAAGTCGAGTCCGGCTTTGGTGAGTTTTCTGCTGAGTATGGATAATTCTTACCTGAGGCGACCTTCAGAATCCTGCCCGGAAGCTCTGGATTCTGAGCATCGGCCCAACTTCCTGGGCTGACCAACAGCGGAAGCACGGTCATCAGGTCTGCCGCCGTATCGGCATTGATACGATAATACTTCGTCACAATTTCCTTGGGATCGATCTGTTTTCTTTCGCGTGGCGTGGCTGTGGCGAGCGCTTCACGATACATCGCCAACAGGTTGCGAACCTCACTCAGGCAGCTTTCATGCTGCCGAATGACCATCGTCTGTGGTATGGGGAACGTAATAGGAGCACCACCGCCGCCAAACCAAGGTCCTGAGGTTTGATCGGTTATCGCGTCCGCAAGTTCCCGTGACTCATCCTCGTTTGCACAAAGATCAGAAACGTCGTAGACGACAGACTTCATTTCCTCCTCGGCCGTAATGTCGGTAGTGACCCACAAGACACCGTCGCGCATGAGTGTCGTGCAGGCAAATGGTGCAAGTAAGACATCTAATACCGTTCCCAGATTTCGCTCCGAAAGTTTCAGCGAAACAAGAAAACGGTCGCGCAGTCCTTCTTCTCGGAGCGCCCGCAGATCGAGTCGTATGTCAACATTCGCCTGAGAGGCCAATTGGCTGATTGCTGCCGACAATGGCTCATGCTGAAAATCGGCAGTGACAATAGTGTTAAGTTTTTCCCGAAATTCCAAATTCTGGGGCGGCTCAAAGCAGAAGGTCTCGGAACCATGTTGACGCAGCGCCATCAGTAGTCCACGCACCTGACGATGGACTCGTGCCGTTTGCCGCACAAACAGAACATCACCTAACCATTCCAGGACGCCTCCTGGTCCGTCGATATCGGCATAAGGACCGTCGGTTGCGAGCTGGATCGTATCGATGATCGCCTGAGGCTCGTAGCCCATATTGAACAAGTCACCAACATCGTAAGGTTCTGTCGTCAAGATTTCCTCACCAACGACGTGTGTGGTAATGTGCAGAATATCGTCCTGAATAATCCATGTCAGATCGAGCGAACTCAGTCGGTCCAACAACAAATAGAGTGGATCGCCCAAGAGCTCATCCGTCACAGCGACATCGATGGGGATTCCTTCTTCCTCGAACGCAGCCTCGTCGAGCAGCACCGGAACTTGTGATGTCTCTTCGAGCCATTCGGCCACGTCGATTAATGGTGTGTCATCGAATGTCACTGTCACCGGCGTGGCGAGTTGCTCCGGGACGAACGCGACAGGGTCAATGGTCGTCGGCGGGCCATCGTGGCTCCCTGTGCGTCCATCTGCTGCGGTTTCTTCCGCCTGTGGTTCCGCCGTCGTTGGAGACTGCGCGTGCGCTCTCACGGCACAGCACAAGATCAGGATCAGTACAAGAATCGTCAGCAAGCGGTGTGCAGCCATCTTTGTTCTCCCCAAATGTGCGAAGTCTAATTTCGGAAAAAGACCGAGCCCGGAGGGCGTACGGAAGTGCAACTGTGAACTCGAAAACCTAAGTGCTTTAGCCGAGGCCTGTTTTTCCTATGACAACGCAGATTAAAGCCTGAAGCGCAAGCGAAGGGTCTCTGCGACGATACCTTCGCTTGCGCTTTTTGAAGTTACGCCTTCGCAATATTTCTGGATAGAAGGGCTGTGGTTGAGGGCAAACTCTGCAATACCAGCTCGATTTTCAAATCGGCCGTCTGCTGACACAACACATTTCGTAGCGGCGGCTTCCAGCCGCCGGGAACTGTGAATTCAGATCG
>JANQRQ010000005.1 GCA_028284485.1 Planctomycetaceae bacterium
TCTTGCCAAAAATACAGAAACCGTTCGGTTAGGTGAATCTACCTCAAACGTTGGCTTGCGCCGCTTAGCGGCGCACGTGCTCAAACTATTTAATTTCGCAACTACCGCCGGCCGCTTCGACTTCGGCCTTCAGTTTGTCGGCATCTTCCTGCGAAATGGCCTCTTTGAGCGGCTTGGGAACACCCTCGACCAATTCCTTGGCCTCTTTGAGCCCCAATCCGGTCGCCGAGCGGACCACTTTGATCACCGGGATCTTGTTGTCGCCAAAGCCAGTCAAGATGACATCGAATTCGGTCTTCTCTTCTGCCGCTTCGCCACCACCGTCACCGGCCGGACCGGCTGCCATCACGACTCCACCGCCAGCCGGCTTGATGCCGTGCACTTCTTCCAAATAGTCTGCGAGCGACTTCGCCTGCAGCAAAGTCAGCCCTGCAATCTTGTCGCCCAAATCCTTGGTCGCATCGTCAAATTCCGTAACCTCAGCCGTCGCCATTTCTTGCCTCTTCCTTTCTCAACACCGCGGAGCCGAAGAATTCCGCTCCTTATACAATGAACGTTAACGTTGTATTGCCTTAGTCTTGTTCGCCGATCTCCACAACTGGCACGATCGCCGATCGACACGGACTACGCCGACATCCCTACTCGTCGCCCTCTTCCGCTTTCGATTTGACTTGCCCACAAACCGTACCACCAGGCCCCAGCAAGGCACCGGCAATTTGCCCGCCCGGACTCAATGCCAACATGGCAATGCGGCCGATCAGTTCTTCGCGACTGGGGCTCTTACTCAGCGCGTCGACATCCTTGGCCGTAAGCGCCGTCCCCTCAACCGTGCCCCCTTTAATCTCGAGGTCAGCAAGCTCTTTGGCCCACTTCGCAATCTCCTTGGATAGGGCAACGACATCTTCGCTCCCCCATACGAGAGACGACGGCCCCTCGAGAGCTGGGTCGAGACCTGTCACACCCGCGTCCTGCAATGCCCGCCGTGCGAAGGAATTCTTGACCGTTAACACGGAAATGTTCTTGTCACGCAACGCGCAGCGGAACCGATTGTCCGTAACAGCATCGAGCTTAGAGGAATTGATCACCAACAGATCCGACGCTTCGCCGATCCGGTCTTTCAAGTCGTTGATGACCATCTCTTTGACACGCTTACTCATAGTCGTCCGCTTCCGATTCTAAGACAGCTTTCCATCGCCGATGGCGACCGCCAAAGCCAACAACTTCTTCACTTAGGCCGCAATTACAATCCCGGGCATCATGGTCGCCGAAATAGCGATGTTCCGAACGTAGGTTCCTTTCGCAGCGGAAGGCCGAAGCGAGTTAATGTACTTTAGTAGCGCTTCGATGTTCTCGACCAACTGGCTTTCATCGAACGAAAGCTTGCCAACGACACAATGAACATTGCCGCCGGCATCAACACGAAACTCAACCTTACCCGCCTTGTATTCTTTAACCGTATTGGCCACATCCTGGGTCACAGTGCCGGCGCGAGGAGACGGCATCAATCCGCGCGGCCCCAAGACTCGCCCTAATGGGCCGACAACGCCCATCATGTCCGGCGTAGCGATCGCCACGTCAAAATCCAACCAGCCATCCTTGATTTTGTCGGCCAGGTCTTTGCCACCCACGAACTCGGCTCCTGCCTCTTCGGCCACAGAAACGTTATCGCCCTGAGCAAAAACGAGTACCCGCTGCGATTTCCCGATTCCATGCGGCAACACGATCGAACCACGCACAATCTGGTCGGCCTGCTTGGGGTCGACCCCCAGGCGAACGGCGACCTCAACTGTTTGATCGAACTTGCAGGAGTTGACCCCCTTGGGCAACGACGACTCCAACCGCTTGAGTGAAGAAACTCCGGTCTGCAAATCAACGACCCCAAGTTTTTCGATTTCTTCCTGAAGGAAACGTAATCGTTTGGACTGCTTGGCCATTCCGCTTGACTCTTTTGTGTTTGACAACGCGTTTTCAGGTGATGAATGACTCGAGTAGCTCGCGATTCACCGAAACAAAACTCACCACCGTGCTATTCGAGGTCGGCTCGCAGCCGAACGCCATTTCCATGACTGACTCAATCGACAACATCCAACCCCATACTTCTCGCCGTACCAGCGATAATGCGTGAGGCGTGCTCCATATCCGAGGCATTCAAGTCAGCGATCTTTGTCTTGGCGATATCCAACAACTGACTTTTCGTTACCGTACCCACCTTTTCCGCTTTCGGATTTCCCGAACCCTTTGCGATTTGCGCCGCCTGTTTTAACAGCACAGCTGCCGGGGGGCTCTTTAAGATAAAATCGAACGAGCGATCGTTGTAGACGTTGATAATGACAGGAATGGTCGTTCCGGCCATATCCTTCGTTCGATCATTAAACTGCTGAACAAACTGACCAATATTTACGCCATGCGGACCCAGGGCTGTTCCGACCGGGGGAGCGGGCGTCGCCTGCCCTCCGGGGACCTGAACCTTGATCTGTGCCGTGACTTGTTTCGCCATCGCAATTCGTTCTCTTAATTCCCTGTAAAGCGCTACAGCCCTGCTGCGGTCTCGCCGGTTCCATCTCTCAGCTGTACTTCCGCCGATCCGTTATTGCGGCAATCTTTGACCGGCGGAAACTTCGGCTTACACGCTTTCGACTTGCCAGTATTCCAACTCGACGGGAGTCGACCGACCGAAAATCTCAATCAAGACGGTGATTTTCCCGCTCGCCTCATCCACGGCTTCGATCGACCCCTCGAAACTTTCAAATGTTCCCTCTTTGATTTTGACAACATCGCCGGTCGCAAACTCGATTTTGATTTTCGCCGGCTCTTCGTCTTTTGTCTCTTCCAGGCCAAGCATTCGGTGGATTTCATGCTCTTGCATGGGAATCGGTTTACCGGCAGCTCCTGTGAAGTCTCCGACGCCGCTCGTATCGCGAATCAGGTACCAGGTATCATCATTGAGGATCATTTGAACCATCAAATACCCGGGGTACAGTTTTCGCTCGCTGACTCGTTTCTTTCCTCCCTTTGTGTCGACGACCTTTTCCGTCGGAATAATTACCTCGCCGAACTGCTGGTCTAATCCCTCACGCTTGATCCGGCGAACCAACGAATCGCGAATGGACTTTTCGCGATTCGTCTGCACTTTTAAGACGTACCACTGCATTTGCTCGCCCGAGTCGGGGGCACCTACAGCGTCTTCACCCGCCGAAGTCATTTGGTGCTCCATGATGAGTCCTTCAAGACTCTGCCGCATCCCGTAACTCTGCCCCTTTTAAGGTTTTGGCAGCGTGCCCCAGAGCGAAAACCGGTCAACGCTTCATCTTGGTAAAAGATTCCTCAATTTTCAAGAAACGCGGCCCAACGAAGTTCAAACCTTTACGAATTCGCTGGGAAAACTGCGTGCTCGACCCGATCCGGGGAGTCCAGGCAGCCCCGTCAAACCGCTCGATGTCACGCAAAACCACCGGAGATCGACGATGAAGGCCCAATCGCCCTAAACTGTCGGCCGGCAAGCCCACTCAATCCTTGGATCAACTGTAGATCTGCAGGAAATGAATGAGTTCGAAAAACCACCTCCAAAACACGTCATACAGGAAGAGAATTGCCCCCAGCAGGAACATCGACACCAAAACAACGATCGTCGCTCGATATAGTTCCTGTTTGCTCGACCACGTGACCTTGTCCATCTCGGCTTCAACGGAAATCAAAAAGTCCGCAAACCGGGGATAATTCACCAACCGGTAACTGATCCACACTCCGACCAAGGCGATCCCCAACGGAACCCCTAAACTGACACCACGCTGGTATCCGGCCAGGGGGCCCTGAGAAAGCGTCCAGGCACCAAAACAGACCACGAATGCCAACGCGATCGCCGTTAATTGACGAGCCAGCCGCCCTTGATTTCGCTTATAAAGCCCGACGGCCAGCAATTCGCCCCAAAATGAGGCATCATTTTTCGACTTTGCCATATCAACCCATCAAACGTTCAGTCTGACCGCCAACCCGGCATGCCCCGATGTGCACACCCAGTTAATGAAAGACAAATCCTTCTTCTTTCCTCGCCCTGCCGACGGACTGAAAACACGGGCGGAGGGACTTGAACCCCCAACCGCCGGATTTGGAATCCGGTGCTCTGCCAATTGAGCTACACCCGTAGGGGTCGCCTGAAACACCGCAAGCCAGACTTAACCACCCCGAAAGGCAGCAAGAGCACGTCTGTCAATCGCCTATTTTTTACGTGATTCCTTGTGAAGTGTGTGCCGACGGAGTTTCGGACAATACTTCATCAATTCGAGCCGCTCGGTCCCACGGGTCTCCTTTTGGATTCGGTAATTCCGCAGTCCCGTTTCCGTGCATTCCAACCAAACATACTCGCGTGCCAATTCACACCTCCCGCTGAATCGCCCTGAAAGTAGGGGGCTGAGCAGGATTCCCTTGCAGCAGCCCCACCGAACGATTCAATACCGTCAATTACTCTAAGATTTTTGTCACCACTCCGGAACCAACCGTGCGGCCACCTTCACGAATGGCGAACCGACTTCCTTCGTCCAAGGCAATCGGCTTACCCATTTCGACTTCCAATGTCACGTTGTCGCCGGGCATACACATCTCGGCACCACCGAGCAAATTGGCCGTCCCGGTCACGTCGGTTGTCCGGAAGTAGAACTGCGGACGATAACCGCTAAAGAACGGCGTGTGACGCCCACCCTCCTCTTTACTCAATACGTAAACCTCACCCTCGAACTTTTTGTGCGGGTTGATCGATTTCGGCTTTGCCAAGACCTGGCCACGTTCGATCTCTTCCTTCTTAATACCACGCAAGAGGATACCAACGTTGTCGCCGGCCATCCCCTCATCGAGAGTCTTGTTAAACATTTCGACACCGGTGCAAGTCGTTTCGGACGTATCTTTCAGCCCGACCAACTCCACCTTCTCACCAACCTTGATGATCCCTTGCTCAATTCGACCGGTTGCGACCGTCCCACGACCTTCGATCGAAAAGACGTCTTCAACGGCCATCAAGAACGGCTTGTCAGCTTCGCGGGCCGGTTCCGGAATGTTGGCATCGAGCGCGTCCATCAACTCGCCGATGCAAGCGTTAAACTCCGGATTGTCAGGATTGTCGAGCGCCCCTTTGGCATTACCACGAACGATCGTAATGTCGTCGCCGGGGAAGTCGTATTTGCTAAGAAGTTCGCGGACTTCCAACTCCACCAACTCCAAAAGCTCTTCGTCGTCGACCAAGTCGCACTTATTCAAAAAGACGACCAGCGCCGGCACATCCACCTGACGCGCCAGAAGAATATGCTCTCGCGTTTGAGGCATCGGCCCATCGGCGGCGGAGACCACCAGAATGGCACCATCCATCTGAGCTGCACCGGTAATCATGTTCTTGATGTAGTCGGCGTGCCCTGGACAATCGATATGAGCGTAGTGCCTCGTCTCAGATTCATACTCGACGTGACTAACCGCAATCGTCACAGTCTTGGTTTCGTCACGAACCGTGCCGCCTTTGGCGATGTCGGCATAGCTTTTGAATTGCGCCAAACCCTTCGTCTGCTGTACAGCAAGGAGCGACGCAGTCAGTGTCGTCTTTCCGTGGTCAATATGGCCGATCGTACCCACATTGACGTGAGGCTTGGTTCGTTCAAAGACTTCCTTAGCCATTTCTTCTCCCTGTCAATTCCTAATCATTTTCAAGTGGATGAATTCGAAAACCACTAGTTCTTCATCTATCGTTTCTGCCACGCAACCAAAAAGGAGAGAAACTTCAACCACGCTTCTCACACTTGAACCGTCGCGTCGCAACTCCAATTCGAGCATTTACGTGCTTCGTAGGCCTGGAAAAAACGATTTTTCTCCTTCATAGCGTTCTAGGAGCCGGGCAGCAACTCGACTGCCAGAAATCCCGATTTTGTCCGCCAATCGCCGTCCAGGTCAAAGCTGCTGATGGGACTCGAACCCATGACCTCGTCCTTACCAAGGACGCGCTCTACCGGCTGAGCTACAGCAGCAAACTTCTCCGAGCCAACGCCCGAGTCTGAAACTCGCATGCCGCCTCACCGACAGCGTTTGCCCCCGATGCCAGTCAGCCGAGTCGTGCTCAATTCCACTCCCCTTTTAATGGCCAATCACTCGAAAAGCGGGCGATGGGAATCGAACCCACACCACCAGCTTGGAAGGCTGGAGCTCTACCATTGAGCTACGCCCGCAGTCAAACCAACAACTCCTGTTCCGAACAATTCACTTTGTCACTTACACCTACTGTCTTTATGCCGAATCGCTTGACCGAAGCAGTGGGGGAAGCAGGATTCGAACCTGCGAAGGCTGAGCCACCAGATTTACAGTCTGGCCCCTTTGACCGCTCGGGAATTCCCCCTGTCATCCATTCGGGGCACCAAGCCGAAGTCTTAGAGGCGACGGGTCGGTTTTCTCCGTCCGCCAACCGGTGCGCGCTTGAGTTCGACGATCGACAATATCTCTTTGGAGCTAGCGGTGGGACTCGAACCCACAACCTCCGGTTTACAAAACCGGGGCTCTGCCGATTGAGCTACGCTAGCACGGGTGCCTGGACAATAAGCTGCTCAATATAACAACCGCCGTTCGCCTTGCAAGGGAGAATCGACGCATGTCCCAAGAAAACGGTGACTTCCGAGAATTCCTAGCGACCGAAAACAGGATCACCGAATCGAAACGATCATCTAAGTTTTGACGCCGATTCGCTCCGAATGGTTCGGGCTTCGATGGCAGTTTGCGTTGAACTCTTTGGAACCAAAAGACGATCGCTCGCCTTGGACCCATCGGAAGTCGAAACAAGCGCCACCCGCGGTAGATCGGCGCAGCGCAACCGAGACTTTGTCCATCGAATAATGAGCGACAGTTTTGAAATTGCACCAGGCAAGCCCCGAAACGGGAACAACACAAATCATTTGCAAATTAACACTTACAACGTTTCTGGCTGAATTCACCTCTCCGGACCGGCCCATTCCGGCAGACTAATTCAACACATCTCCTTCGCCGGCATTGAAGTCGGTGAAGTCGCTGCCGAGGGTGTTGAATGTGTCCGCACCCGCCTGACCTAAGAGCGCATCATCTTCCGGACCGCCGGTGAGCGTGTCGTTGGCGTTGCCGCCGCGGAGCACATCCGCTTCATCACCGCCGGTGAGATTGTCGTTGCCATTTAAGCCATTAATCTGCACC
>JANQRQ010000007.1 GCA_028284485.1 Planctomycetaceae bacterium
CAAGTGCCACATCAAGCTTGGGATAATCGGGGTCTGGAATCTCTGGGTCGAGATGTTCGTACGGCGCCCAATCGTCGTCGGCGACCGGCAACCAGGGAGCATGCGGTGCGCGGAAATGCAACGACAGGACGAACGGCCCCGACTGATTGCGCTGTACGAATTCAATGGCATGGTCGGTCAGAATGTCGGGCAGAAATCCCGAGAATTTCTCAACTGTGCCGTCTCGTTCCAATTGAGGATCGCGTGGCCGATTTCCGCCGCCACGAAAACCCGTGAAATGGTGGTAACCAGTCTTCGTCGGATGAAAGCGGTCAGCCGTTCCCAAATGCCATTTGCCAATCAACCCGTTGGTGTACCCGGCGTCTGCGAGCAGCTCCGCCCAAGTTGTTGTCTCTGGATCGAGGCCGAGTTCCGGTTCACGCTGCGGGCTGATCCAGTCTGTAATGCCCAACTCGCTTCCGTAACGGCTGGTCATGAGGCCGGCTCGTGCCGGGCTGCAAACTGGCGTCGTCACGAAGGAGTTTGATAAATGGGCTCCTTCTCGAAAAATTCGGTCGATATTCGGCGTTTTGAGATTGGGATGTCCCAAGTAGCCGACCGCTGTCGGCGCTTGATCGTCGGTATAAAGAAACACAATGTTTGGGCGATCATCGGCGCATGCAATTTGAGAGACCACCATTGCGGCAAACAAGCTACCAGCGAACGTGACTCGCGTCATCAAATGGCTTCCTTAGCTGAGGACTGGTCTTGCACCTCACCCGGGGGATGGGCGAAGCACCTTACTGTTCGGCACTCAAGTCAAGCGGATCGGCAATCGTGACTTGGTCGCTGCCGATCAGCTCGACCAAATCGGGTAGGTCGTAAGTTTCGAGAGCAAATGGCACAACGTTTGTCAGTTGATTGCGTGCCAAAGGATGATGCACGACATTTTCCCAGGATTCGATGGCGTTTGTCACACGAACATTTCTGATTCGGTCGTCAAACGTGGCGGCATGCAATACCACGGGACCGCAGCTTCCCGTTCCAACGACATCGATCGCCGATGTATCAATATCATCGCGTGCTGCGAGGAAATTTACCGCTGCAATGACATCTTCAGCACGCTGCCCAACTAACGGGCGTTGCAAATGGAGCGCCAGAAGTGCCGACTGAAAATCGGTTCCAAAGTATCCGTCTCTTGCGCGTGGTACGGCAGCTGCCGTCTCGCCAATTCCACGCACATCGATGCTGAGAACTACAAATCCTTGCTGAAGCAAGTCATCGATCGGGCCACTGTTTTCGGCATAATCAGATTTGCCCAAGCCGGAAACATACACAACGGCCCTTGGCGGTTCACGACGCGCGAAGTTCGGGCGAAGCAGCAGCGCCGGTACGGGAACTTCACGAGCGCGCGTGAGTACCAGTTTTTCAATCGTTCCCATCCATGGCTGACCTGCTGCCGAGTCGACGGTGATTGTTCCCCTCGAAACGACAGTAGGCGTGGCGATCGATTCGCGAATGCCTGTCAACTGTCGAATTGCCTGCTTTTGCTCCTCGGCGGGTCTACTGCTACGCGACTTGCGGTCTGCCGCCAGATCCAGGGCTCGTCGGCGGACAATATCGACGACGCTGACAGCATCGCCAAAAGCTGTTTGCACTTGCCCCGTGCGCGTACACTGTAACTCCTCATCGGTACTGATCTGCAACTCCGGTTCATCAGGGTTGTCATCTTTACCCAGCAGCCAGCGCCGCATGAATCGCATGGCAGCCTGGCGCCGTGGTTGGCTAAACCCGTGCGTATCGTCGTAATCGATGATGTCGATTCGTTCGCTGTGGCCCAACATACTGTAAAGCCGCTTGGCTTCGGTGAAAGTCGTCCAAGCACCGTCGATGTCGAAAAAGTCCCGCCGCGCCACACACATCAATGTAGGTAGTGGCGCGCGCAATCCGATGTAGTCGGCATGATCGATGCCCAACGCGACTTGTCCTGGAAAGTGTTGCTCAGCATCTTGCGGACCGATGGTGTCGAACAGTCGTTCCAAAGTCGTCAAATAACAACTCGGCGCAGCGGCTTTAATCCGTTGGTCGAAAGCCATCAGATAGGACGTCATCGTGCCTCCGCCCGAATTCCCCGTGCAACCCAAGCGCTCCGCATCAACCTCCGGGCGCGATGCCAGATAATCGAGGCTGCGAATTCCATCCCAAATGCGGAAATTGGCAGCGCCCAGTCCGACCAGCCAACCGTCTGTTCCCAATAACGTATGCTCAGTCGTCCCGCGGACAACGGCGGAACCATCAGCATTGACGATTTGATTCCTTTCCCCCTGGCCGATGGGGTCGTAGACGAGTGCCGCCATCCCATGCAGCGCCAGCGAAATCGCGATCGACTGATACGCTTCCGACGCCTTGCCGTTTGAACTATGACCACACGGAATCAGAACTCCGGGCACGGGAAACTCGCCGTCATTCGGCAAGTAGAAATTCGCGGTGACGTAATGTTGCGGACGACTTTCGTAGATAACCTTCTCGATGGTGTATCCATCACGTTCAATGGATCCGACAATCTGGCCATTTAATGGCGTCTTCGATGGGAATTCGCCGTTGATGCGAAATAGCTGCTCGCGAATGCGGGCCTGTCGCTGGTAAAACTGCTCGGGCGTTTTGATGGACTCGATCTCGGCGACTCGGGCCGCGAAATGCGGGCGCATTTGGTCGACGAGATAAGTGAGCAGAATCTGATCGACGGCCCCGTCCTGTTCCGGATCGAGTACGGTCAACCGATCTGCTGCAGCCAATGAGCCGGCAAAAGAATTCGCAAACAGGAACGCCACAAGTAACGAGCAACGTCGGAATCGGCAACGCGGCTTTTCGATCCAGACCACGTTGTCGGTTCGATGGTAGGGCGTCGGAGTCACAAGTTTTGTTGCGTGCATCGGCTATTCTCGCAAATCATGAGGTCGCGGCGATGAGGGTCCTATCGGTATCGCGTACTGTCCCCACATCGTCCACGAAATCAGAACACCGATCAACGATGATTCCGTAATCATGCGGGCGCGCGGGAAATCCGCCGTGCCCATACAGCAGTGAAGCTCCACGAGTGATGCGACGATTTAATAAGAGCGCGCACAAATAATGCAAGCACTGCTGTGGCGGATCGTGCCCGTTTGCGAGTCGCTTTGGCTTCGCAAAATCCAAGCCTTTTTTAAAACAGGGGCGGGCGTCCCAGCTTGCGACGAATGACAGCCCACTGACCGGAATGCATGGTCCAATGCGTGGGTTGCATCAGAAATATCCCGGCAACATTCTTGGCAATGCGCTGAAGTTGTTCCGGAGCCGGCTTTTCCAAATCTTCATCAGAGAGGTTTTCCAACGCGGCAATTGTCCCCGCGCGCTGTTGTTCATGGGCGCCCAGAAGTTCTTCCTTAGTGTGAAAATCTGCCGGGTCATCCGAAGAGGCCGTCTCTTTCGAATACTTCTCGGCAAACCCCTCGGGAAGCGCCGGCATCGTTCCCGGACAAACAGCCTCGATCAATTGATGTTCTGAAGCAATCAGATGGCCCAACTGCCACGCGATATGATTGGCCCCTTCCACCGGGCGTACTAGCAGTTCCTCATCCGAAAGATCGCCTAAGTAGGCCATGGCGATCATCTGGGGAGTATCCATCGATGTTTTGATAGCTTCGCGGGCGTTCATTCCGACTCCTTTTCGTGTGTGGTTTCGTCGATGATGATTTCTGGAATTTGCCAATCGACCTCAACTGGAATGATAAGGGTCGGCGTGCGGTAAACAAAGTGAAGTAATTCACCAAACTCGCCAATGTCGTTGAATTGATACTGGAGTGAATAGGCCCCGTCGCCCTGGAACTGGACCGACGCGTTTCCGACCGGCGCGACTTCTTTTCCTCCTTTCTGCAGGAAAAACGCCTCGTTTCGTATAACCCAATTCCGATGCGATTCGAAAGCGGGACCACCGACGCCGTAATTGACCGCGAGACTTACAGTCGATTCACCTTTGGGCGCTATGTCGGCCCGCCGCAGGCGAACTGTTGTAACACCGAGCTGTTGGACGGCGTCGCTCCGCCCACGAAGATCCGCGAAGAGGAACGAGTCGAAAGCGGCTGCCATTTGAATCTGCACGCGGCCGCGGACTTCGAGTTGTCTGATATCTGCCGACTCGGGGACAATGTACCCAATTGTTATCTTCGCCTCTTGTCCCTGTTGCCCGAATGGAATGTCAAATGTCGCAGATGGCGTATACGGTTGGATCGATAGTCCGCCGGCCGTCTTCACCTCGATTTCGTCGGCGCGACAATTCAAGAAGAGAGGCCGTAAGCGTGGTTCGGCGACAACTTGCAACCGGAGTTGCAGTAGCTTTCGATTCGCATTTCCAATGATGGGGCGGATGGACGGCTTATCGATCGCAATGCGAAATGCCTTTGAATACCCGATCGATTCCCGATCGACGATATGTTTGTCGGCGCCAGAGTGCGGTACAAGTCGCAAGCTGGATGGGCCAAACTCGTAGTCGACAGTGACGCCTTGAAGTAGGCGATCAAGAGCCGTCCAAAATGGTGTGCCGTCGAAGACGACATCCAACATGTCCGATCCCAATCCCGGGGACAACGCTGACACGTCAATCATGTTGCCGGTTCGCAGAGCGAGCCGGCGAATGCCTTCTTCGCGGGAGAATCGACCCGACAAATTGATGGTGGATGCCTGCAGCGATTCGACGGCCTGTTGGCGCTCGAGATGTAAGCGAATCCGCCGCACAGTTTCCCGCGCGGCAGCGTTTTCGAGGGAGTCGACATCAGGCAGCAGTGAAAGGACATCGCTGCCGAAAGCCAGCAATTGCTTTTCAGCACTTTGCCGGACGGTCCGCGAATTGGAGTCGAGATCCTGCACCAATTGGCTGACGACTTCGACCGGTGGAGGTGCGGCGAACGTGTCCGGACCAACCGCGAGAATCGCTGTAATCGATACAAGGAAGCGTCCGCAACGGGATCGATGAATTGCTTGCACTATTCAATGCCCCTGACCGTACGGGATCGATCGCCTGCGGTATTCCATACATTCAGTTTATAGCGGCAATTCGGGCATGCAAACCGGCAATTTGGTTGCACGGCCGACCCCGTGACGTCGCTCGCGAACGATGGCCTGGCCGTAACCTATGCTTTAAGTGGTTACACACGAATCCCTTTCGTGAGAGCCCTGCCTGAACGACTGCAGAATGGGACGTTGTCCGGTTCGAATTCCCATGCCGCGATTTATCAGGCAGACACTTTGACCTGCTCTGCCTTCGACGAGGTTTCCAATGCTGTTGCCACGAGTTGTATTGAGCTTTGCTGTTTTGGTCCTCACCTGCCAAACAATCCTGCATGCTGGTGCGAAATCCGCAGCACTTTTGGAATTGAAGGTCGGCAAAACTGCTTACCAAGGCAAACTCGTGGCACGCAGCCCGCACTATGGCTGGCTTCTCGACCGCAATGGGGAACTGAATGCCGTCACGCTAAGCGAAGTCGATTCGTTTCGGAAAATCTCGACTCGTTTCTCTCCATTGCCCGCTAACGAGATTCGCAGCCAGTTAACAACGGAGCTGGGGCGGAACTTTTCAGCAGCTTCGACGAGACATTACATCGTGTGCGCTGCCCGAGGCGACGCGCAGAAATACGCAGCGATATTCGAAGAGATCTACCGAGTTTTCCATCTTCATTTTTCCGTACGGGGCTTTCAGGTTGCCAAGCCTGAATTTCCTTTGGTGGCGGTCGTCTTTCCAGATCGCAAATCCTTCGACGCTCAATGTCGAAAAGACGGTGTTCGTGCCTCGCGGACGCTAATGGGCTATTACATGCCCGCCAACAATCGCGTGTCTTTGTTCGACTCCGGTGCCGAAACAGTCACTCTTCAGAGAGAGAAGCCGGCAGGCTATCTCTGCTTCGACTGCCAACCGGGAAAGCGACGGGCTCCGACCATCGGCGAAATCTTCAATGACACTCCCCAGTTGACGCCCTTTGCAAACATCAATGGCACGCTCAAAGACACGATTGTGCACGAAGCCACACACCAAGTCGCCTTCAATACCGGCATGCATTCTCGGATTGGCGAATCGCCTCAATGGGTCGTCGAGGGACTGGCGACGGTCTTTGAAGCGCCCGGTATTCGTAGCAGCTCTGGTGGAAAATCGGCTTCTGCTCGGGTTAATCACGAACGATTCATATGGTTTCGGAATTTCGTGAAGAAACGCCGATCCGGTAAGTCGCTGAGCGCTTTCATTGAATCCGACAATTTGTTTCAATCGGCAACGCTTGATGCCTATAGCCAAGCCTGGGCGTTGACCTTCTACCTGATCGAAACGCGGCCGCGGGAATACGCGACGTATCTCAAGACAATCGCGCAGCGCGATCCACTCTACAAGTACCCTGCATCAGAGCGATTGGAAGACTTTCAAAAAGTCTTCGGCGAAAAGATGGACCTGTTCGAGGCACAATTCCTGAGGTTCATCGACCGCATTAAGCTATGACGCGGCAACGCGGTCAATAGCCGTGACCATCGAATCGTTCGACGCGATCATATGCCGATTCGAGACCGTCCGGCGCGTCACACCCACCGGGGATGTTCGGCTCGCGGCTACGCAGAACGACGATTGGAACCCGGTCTTAGGCAACGGCAGGTTGCAGCGACGTGCCTGGGTCGGAATGCAGCTCTGCAGCAATCAAACCACCACGAGCGACGGCATAGTTGGCGTCGTCGCCAAGCAGGATCTGATCAATCGTCAGCGGCATTTTTCGCGATCGCAACTGCGACTGCAAGAGTTCCCCAAATCCGGGAATCCATGTCGCTTCTCCCGCGCACGCCACGTTGATCGAATCACGCCAAGCGCGGTTCTTAGTTGCCAACGGTAATCGGCTGACAATTTCGTCTATGATTCCGCCGAGCAATTCGCTGTACAGTTGCGAAATGAGTTGTTCCAGCGTGCTTTTGGGGCTGACAAGAGTGCCGGCGAATTCGCGTCGGCATTGAGCGGCCGCAATGATGTCGTGAGAGGGTCGCCCTTCAGAACTTTCAATTTGCAGACCTTTGGCAATGGCAATTTGCTCGTCGATCCAGTCGCTGCCGGTCGGTAACGTGAAATGCAGGACGTCGACTCCGTGCCTTGCCAGGCAAACGTCGGTCGCCAAGGCGCCAAAGGAAATGCCAAGGCCGGAGTAGGCACAGTCGGAAAGATCGGCCAACACAATGGCCATCGAAGGTTCGAGAGTCATCACTCGATAACCGCGTAATTCGACAAGCCGCGATACGAATTTTCGCAATCCATCGGTACTTCGTCCGTTGCGCGACGAAAGTGTCGGCATGATCAAACTGCAGATTTCGTCCGCATTGGTGGAATGAGGCAAAACGGCTTCGACCAGTGACGAGGTGACCTGCCGGCCGATGGGGTCGCTTAACAGCGATGCTTGAGCACCAAACGGACGGCGGCAATGGACCGCGAATAGTTCCGCTGCTTCAAGTGCCCGGTCTCCGAGAACGACAAGAAAGTCCTCGAAGTCTGCATAGGGCATTTCCGCCCAATCGATGACTCGCTGCCGGCGTTCTGAAGACTCGATCGCGGTGTAGACGGCATGGCATGACCTTCCGGCCAAGTGGTCTTCCTGGCGGCGCAGCGACCGGATGCGATTCGAGTCAACGGTGAGTGCAATCGTCATTCCTGGGAACCTCTCCGAATTTCCGTCAATGCACGGTCAAGGGCGGCGCTGTGATTCTCCAGAGCGTCGGTTGTGCCTGTCGACGGTCCGCGCGAAGCCACGGTTGTGTCTCGTTGGCCAGTTCGCGTCTTTCGAAAGTGGGGGGCACCGGCGGCATTTTCTTTGCCAGACGCGGCAGGGGCGACTGGTGCCGGCGTGCGAAAATGTGGCCTCACTAAAGTATGTTCCGTGTGGGCAGCATCAACTCTGTACTTGCGAGCGTTGAAGAATTGACGATTCAGTTCGAATTCCAGCGGTTCTTCCCGAACGGCGAGTTGCCCCTTAATCATCGCATCCAGCCAATTCGTCTGGATCGTTTGAGTTGTTGTTTGCGATTGTTTCATCGAATCGTCGCGAGCCATCGACCACAGCATGGCAAATGCGGAGAGCACGCCGATTCCGCCGATAATGCAAACGACGATCAACGGCGTAATGGCGTTTAGACTGTTGCTCGATGAATCGGCAGCGAGGTCTTTGTTCGATACTGGCTCAACCGACGAAGTGCTGTCACCGGAATTCTTCGCGATCAAGTGCTCGGAGCGCTCGGAGGCTTCTGGCATTTGCACGAGAGAATCCGCAGGCAACTGGGGCAAATGAGCTGGATCAATGTTCTGGCTTAGGCGCAGTCGAGGCTGGCCATCGCTGACCGGCAAGAACGGAGACTCGATGCGCGGTTCCGGCTGTCGCGTGGAAAATGCTCCGATTGCCGGTAGGGGGGCTGCAGCGCTTTCAGCCACGGAATTTTGTTCGGCCGGTTCGCTGATAATGATCGGCGCTGGGCCTTGAGAAAGTGAATTCGCGTCCTTCTCCGGCAGGACCTGGTTCGCAGAAGCATCTTCAGTCGATCCGAGTTCCGTATTCGTTTCGCGATGAACAGTAAGCGGCAATGACAGGTCGTTTGGCTGCGCTGTTGCAGCATTGTCCACGACTTCGATGGTCGTCGCCGGTGCCGAGACAGCTCCTGCTGTCACATGCTCCGGTAGGGCCGGCTCGAACTTCGGTAGAAGCCCTTGTGCAACAATTCCGGCAGGGAAGACAAGAACGCAATCGGACGGCAATCGATCAACGGGCGACATCTGGTCGCCGCGAAGCGTCGAAGCCGCACTGCTACCAATAACCTGCAATCGGCTTCCGATGTTGCTTTCCTGGTTCAAAGCAGCCAAGGCACCGGCCAGCGTCGCTTGATTGCCGTACAGCCGCATGTGGACCGGACGTTCGATCACATTCAGCAGAATGACATCAGTCGAGGCAAACGACTTGCGAGCCTTGTCCTCATTATTGCCAATCGATTTCGGTGCAGGGGTTGCTTGACCTGCCTGGGAGTCGCGTGCTTCGTTGGAATCAACGATGACCACATCACCGGGAACCAACGGAAACTCGCTTCGGTTCGAATAGAAGACGCGCTGTCCTGTCCATCCGTCTCGAACGACACACAAACTTCGTGAAGCCGATTCCGAAAGTCCTCCGGCGGCTTCAACCAAGCGCGTGATATTGGGAAATCGATCGGAAAACGTGTAAACGCCGGAACGTTTCACGTCGCCGATGATCCCGATATGAAACTGCTCAATGGCCGTTTCATTGGCGACTTGCACAACGCCGCGGTGCCGTATGTATTTCGTCGGACCCACCTGCGCGCGAAGCGAAGCGGGTACGGCGAACAGAATTATGAGGCCTACTGCGAGGCACCGGGCCGGCATGCGCGGACTCCTTTCCAACAGATCCGGTGAATCCCTACATCGCCAATAATCGGCAGTTTCGTTGATCCACCATCATTGAATCTGCACGAATTCCGCTGAACAGAAAAGAAGTTCATCCGGCGTAGCTTCCGATAGCCAAAGCACTTGCATCCGTTTTGGTGCGGGAATTCTCGGCAAAACGCCCAAAACGGGTCGCCCAAGCGCCCTTGGCTCAGGGTGCCTACATGTTCACCAGGAGCGGTTTACTGTTTCTTGTGGGCGCTTCTGACTCGTGGCAGCGAGCGATCAGAGAACAAAACGCGATTGTCGCGGACACAAGACAGCGGAATACGCTGTCGGCGAAACGGCATGCGAGCCGTACGGACGCGATCGACCGCATTGGGCGACGCAGCATCCTTGGGGCACTGTCAGTGGCAGCGATACAGCCACCGATCGATCTAGTCGATTGCCGGCGATGGCTGCTCCTCGTCCGCGACATCTTCAGGGTACTTCAGTTCCCCCTCGACTGGCACGATAGCCGTCTGCAGGATTGTCTTGTCCTCGTCGCTTTGGACGAAGCCCACAACGTACAGCGGTTGCAGTTCCAGAGGTTTCGCAGCGAAGTTGTATTGATTCCCTTGCTCAAACTCGGTGAGGTACTCTTGAAGTCCGCTCTTGAGTTCCGCCAGATCCAATTTTTCCGACAGCTGTAACTTTCCATCCTGAGCCGGGACCCCATCCGGTCCACCGACCATCCCCCGCACCAACATTTCGTGTTGCCGAATGCCGTTTCCGGCCATGTAATCGACTTCTTCCTCGACCAACACCAAACGCAACCGTAGTGAATCGATGTCTGACCGATCCTCGACCCCGGTGACTTTGGCATCAACGTTTAGCACGCCGTCAGCCGCATTGGCCGACAATTCGATCCCGATAGAACTTTCTTGATCGATTGCATCGTCGAGTAGTCCACGGATTCGCTCGTAAAGCGGCCGCACATGAACGAGAAATCCTCCTGGGTTGTCAACAATCTGCCCGTTCAAAGCCAACGTTGGTGTTCCGCGCCCCTGATAGTAGCCAAATCGTGCTTCGGTATCGCTATTCGTCAGCGGGTCAGGACCGGGAATGTGCTGGTGATATCGCAAGACGATTGCCTGCGTTTGCGGATACGTATGTTCGATTCCCGCAGTCGCTACATCGGCCGCCACGCAAGGCGGGCACTGCGCGCCGGTAAACAACTCCAACAGCGCGATTTGTCCGTTGCCGCTCGTTGCAGGATCTTCGATGGGAGCGTCAGCGAAGCGGACGATCCGCTCGGAATAAATCTTCTTTAAGAAGTCATCTAATCCATCGGTACTTCCATGCTTCTCCTGCCAAAGCCTGGAAACAGCCTCGCTCGGAAGCGGCCCGGTTGTTCCCAACTGCGATCGAAGTTCCAGCAGTCCGTTTTCCATCATCGGAAGTACCACAATTTCGGCATAGTCGCTGAGTGCTGCTCCGATATTTCCTTTTGCTTCTTCGTACTGTGCCAGCGAAGCCACAATCACCGGATCCATCGGGTTTTCGGTTCGGAAGTTCCGCAGTCGTTCTGCACCCTGGTCCTGACGAGCCTCGTCCGCGCTGGTGATCATGGCCACGGCCTGAATCATTTCCGCTTGCTTGCGACCAGCTTTAATCAATTCCATAAATGTTTCGCGATTCGCTTCGCTCAGCTTTTCTTCTGCCTCTTTCAAGTAGCGAAGTGACACTTCCGGATCGTACATCGTGGCGGCCAGGTTGTAGCCGGTCATGACCCTCGCCGAGGATTCCATGCGAGGACCCCAGCGGCTGGCGATTTCGAAGTATCTTTTGACCAGATCATCGACTTCTGATTCTTCCAGGTCACTCGATTTGACGAGCCGTAAGATCTGTTCGTAAGCCAACAATACTAATGGCGATTCCGGATTCTCTTCCACAAATCGAACCAGGCTGTCAAATCGATTGAAGGAATTCATGGCACTCACAAATTCCTCACGCCCAGCGGATTCCTGCATATTTTCGAAGGCGTCAAGCGACGTCTCGTCGGTGGGGACCAAGCTGACCGCATCGGCGCTTCCCATTCCATACATCGAGCTACCCAAAATGGCTCCATCTTTAAGTTCGCATTGGATGCTCAATTGAGAGGAACTATCAGGCCCTTCCCCGACGTTGAAAACGATATCCAACTCGTTGTCGGTCGTTTTGGCGCTAGCAATCGAAAGAGAGGGCATCACTCCCTTTTCTTCCAAAATAGAAACGGCATAAGGGCCGTTCGATTGATTATCGGATGATTTCGTCACATCGAGCAAAGCGACCGTAAAATCGGTCGCACCTTGAGTCATCTGCAGAATCCATTTCCCCTCTAGGCTTTGGCGAGTCTTTGCGACATCGTCTTGTGGCAGCAGATTCAACTTCGATGTTTCGCTGCTTTGGCTGGTGCCAGTTCCATCGGCTGCTGACACTGGCGGGGCTGGCGACGTCGCCGTCGATTCCTCGCTGTCATTTTCTGCAGAAGGTCCCGAGCATGCTGCACAGCTCATTGCAATCATGGCAAGAATTGCCCAAAGGTGGCGTGACATTCGTGGTACCCTTCAAAAATGACGGTGGAGAATTCGAATCTCGACGGCGAGAAATTGTTTGAGAATGTTCGCGATTCTCGCTGCCGGCCTCTCTTATTGCTATTACGTACAGAATCTCGATTCCGCTGAACCGATTTCTGCAAAAGCGGCGTCAGACGTACTCTCATACGAACTCGACGTCGGCCAGGGAATTGTAACTAATTTCACTCAGAACAGCATCTACGCCGGCGAAGCAATCGAAATCGAGCCGAAAATGCGAGAGACCTAACGGCTCGAAGCATGTTTTTCAGACGCAACATGTCTCTCCAGAGCTACTTAAGCGCGATGGCCATTCCGCCAATCAGGGTGCTGGGCGTCCTTACCGAGGCGCAGCGAACAGCCTGTTAAATCCTACTTGCTGTATTCCACTCGAACTGCGTCGGATGCCGTCTGAATGTCGATGCGGCCTCGCTGAAAGTCGCCTTCGGCGAACACGGGCCCTGCGTTGACATCCCAGCCGAGTTGGTGCAAGGTCCGACCGCTCCGTTTGTCCAATATCAAAAGATTCGAGCCTGATCGTTTCGAATTGTCGCCTCCAGTGAGCCCTGCATAGTCCACGACGAATAACAGCGGTAGCCGTTTGGGTTGGTCGAGTTGAAGATCGGCGTCGCGGAACGACCGTTGCCACAACATTTGCCAATTGGAGCGGTCAAAACAGCAGACTCGACCGTTGACCGAAATGTTGCGATACCCAGTTCGGAACTGCTGCGTCCTGCGTTGCAACGCGTTCGGAGTCAATTCACCGACAGCGATGATAAAAACCGACGAACGATCGACGATCGCATGCAATCGCTTTAAAGGACGTGGCAGATCGATCGATGACTTTGCGATCGTCAGGCCGGTCTGTAGATCGACAATTTGTAACACGCCTTCGGTGTCGAGCACTCCCATCTTATCGTTGTCGATTTCAAACGGAACGGAGCCATCCGAAAAGGCACGTCGCCAGACAAGTCGGTTTTCGGCGAGATCCCACAATTTGAGGACGCAACTTTCCCTGAGCGGGTCGTCGCATAGCAATCGGCAGCCGTACGTCTGAAGCAATGCCAATTCGTCGTCAGCCAGTTGGTAACCAGCGACGCGCTTTCCGTCGACGCCGCGTAAGACAGTCACCGTCGCATTGTGCGTCTGCAACAGGCAGATATGCTTGCCATCGCCAAACACCAGGCAGTCGAATGGAAGATCGCGTAGCTGCCAAAGCCTCTCACCGC